>NZ_JACVVG010000048.1:0-32438 GCF_016647875.1 Pseudomonas sp. S36
GCTCTCCGGAAAATCGGGATGGGAGGTGTAAACCTTATTCAGGACGGGACACAGGTCCATGAAAAAGCCAGCGAAAGCTGGCTTTTTTATGGGAGCGGTGTGTACTGCTTAAAGCAGGAACACCGTGGCAAGGCCCAGGAAGATGAAGAAACCGCCACTGTCGGTCACGGCGGTGATCATTACACTGGAGCCCATGGCAGGGTCCCGCCCCAGGCGGGTCAGGGTCATGGGGATGAGCACACCCATCAATGCGGCCAACAGCAGGTTCAGCGTCATCGCGGCCGTCATCACCAGGCCCAGCGACCAGCTGCCGTACAGCCAGAACGCGACAGCGCCGATTACCCCACCCCAGATCAAGCCATTGAGCAGCGACACCGCCAGCTCCTTGCGCATCAACCGGCTGGTATTGCCCGGCGACACCTGGTCCAGCGCCATGGCGCGGACAATCATGGTAATGGTCTGGTTGCCCGAGTTGCCGCCGATCCCTGCAACGATCGGCATCAGTGCAGCCAATGCCACCAGCTTTTCGATGGAGCCTTCGAACAAGCCAATGACCCGCGAGGCGACAAAAGCGGTAATCAGGTTGATAGCCAGCCAGGCCCAACGGTTGCGCAGCGAACGCCACACCGAAGCGAAGATGTCTTCTTCTTCGCGCAGGCCGGCCATGTTCAGCACTTCGCTTTCGCTCTCTTCGCGAATGAGGTCGACCATTTCATCAATGGTCAAACGGCCGATCAGGCGCCCAGCCTTGTCCACCACCGGCGCCGATACCAGGTCGTAACGCTCGAACGCCTGAGCTGCATCGTAGGCGTCTTCCTCAGGGTGGAACGACACAGGGTCGGTAGCCATCACATCAGCCACCTTCTTGTCCGGGTCATTGACCAGCAGACGCTTGATGGGCAATACGCCCTTGAGGATGCCGTCGTTATCCACCACGAACAGTTTGTCGGTGTGGTTGGGCAGCTCCTTCAGGCGGCGCAGGTAACGCAGTACAACCTCGAGCGTAACGTCTTCGCGGATGGTGACCATCTCGAAGTCCATCAGTGCACCGACTTGCTCCTCGTCGTAGCTCAGCGCCGAGCGCACACGCTCACGCTGCTGGGCATCGAGGGTTTCCATCAGCTCATGAACGACGTCACGGGGCAATTCAGGCGCAAGGTCGGCCAGTTCGTCGGCGTCCATGTCCTTGGCCGCGGCGAGCAGCTCGTGGTCGTCCATGTCGGCGATCAACGACTGGCGAACGGCGTCGGACACCTCCAGCAGAATGTCGCCATCGCGATCCGAGCGCACCAGCTGCCAGACCGTCAGGCGGTCTTCCAGGGGCAAGGCTTCGAGGATGTAGGCGATGTCGGCGGGGTGAAGGTCATCGAGTTTGCGTTGCAGCTCGACGAGGTTCTGGCGATGGACCAGGTTTTCGACCAGGTCGTTGTGCGCGCCTTCCTGACGGTGGGTGAGGTCTTCGACCAGGCGCTGGCGCTGCAGCAGTTCGACAACCTGAGCCAGGCGGTCCTGCAGGCTGTCTTGAGTTTTCTTTACTTCTACTTCGGTCATAGGCGAACTCCACTCCCAGCAGCGGAGCACGCCGGGGGAATCAATCGATTGGATCTAGCGGTATGAAAACGGTTGGTAAGTGACTACTGGGTAAGTCCATGGTGGTTTTCCACAAGCCCCGGCGGGGCTGACGGGCGCAATCATACACGGGTCGCGGCGCTAGATCGCTTAAATTTTTGGGCAGAACAATCGTTTGCGCGATAGAGATGGGACAACACTCGAAGCCTTCCGTGCCACAGATAATCCTGAGCAGGAAAGCACAAGCATGTGACGGATGCAGGCGCGGGATTAACAATCGCGCACAAACAAAAAGCCCGCTCATGTGAGCGGGCTTTCTGTATTGGGTATGGCGGACTCAGCAGGATTCGAACCTGCGACCGCTCGGTTCGTAGCCGAGTACTCTATCCAGCTGAGCTATGAGTCCGTCGTTGGTAGTTTTAGACCAGATTACCACTGGTTGATTTGAAGCAGCCTTGCAAACAAAGCCACTTCAAAAGTGGCGGACTCAGCAGGATTCGAACCTGCGACCGCTCGGTTCGTAGCCGAGTACTCTATCCAGCTGAGCTATGAGTCCGTGTCTTGCCGCGCATTATAGGTCACTAAAACATTTTTGCAAGAACTTTTCGTTTAAAAACAACTACTTAGCGTCTTACTGTTTACAGCGCCCTAAGCGAATAATGGCGGTGAAGGGGGGATTCGAACCCCCGATACCCTTATGAGGTATACTCCCTTAGCAGGGGAGCGCCTTCGGCCACTCGGCCACCTCACCGCAACACGAGGCGAATATTAAACAGGCTCTTCCTCGTTTGCAACCCTTTTTTTGAAAAAAACTTCAAAAGAATTAAAGGCTTGGCTCTTCGTCCTTCTCGTTCTTGATCCGCAGGTAGATTTCTTCACGGTGCACGGCCACTTCTTTAGGGGCGCTCACACCGATGCGTACCTGGTTGCCTTTGACGCCGAGCACCGTCACGGTGATCTCGCCATCTCCAATGATCAGGCTCTCGGCGCACCGACGAGTCAGAATCAACATAGCTTTCTCCTTACGCAAAACATTCAGGGATTACAGTCTTGGGGTTCGGCGCCGCACCGTGGACCACGGCACGGGCGCCGGTTGCCCATCGCGCCTGGCAGGACAGGGCCTGCGCGACGGGCAGAAACGCGAAGGGCGCGGCAAGCCGCGCCCTTCCAGGCAAGGCGTTACTCGCTCTGTCGGGCAGGCGCATCAAGCTCGAACGCGGTGTGCAGTGCACGTACCGCCAGCTCCAGGTACTTCTCTTCGATCACCACGGACACCTTGATCTCGGACGTGGAAATCATCTGGATGTTGATGCTTTCCTTGGCCAGGGCCTCGAACATGCGGCTTGCAACGCCGGCATGCGAACGCATGCCTACGCCGACGATGGACACCTTGGCGATCTTGGTATCGCCGATCACTTCCCGGGCACCCATCTCGCGAGCGGTGGCTTCCAGCACGCTCTGGGCCTTCTCGTACTCGTTGTGGTTTACGGTGAAGGTAAAGTCGGTGGTGTTATCGTGGGCAACGTTCTGCACGATCATGTCGACCTCGATGTTCGAGGCGCTGATCGGGCCGAGGATCTTGTAGGCCACGCCAGGGGTATCCGGCACGCCGCGGATGGTCAGCTTGGCTTCATCACGGTTGAAGGCGATACCGGAAATGATCGGCTGTTCCATGGATTCCTCTTCATCAATGGTAATGAGGGTACCCGGACCCTCCTTGAAGCTGTGCAGCACGCGCAGCGGAACGTTGTACTTGCCGGCGAACTCCACCGAACGGATCTGCAGCACCTTGGAACCGAGGCTGGCCATTTCCAGCATCTCTTCGAAGGTGATCTTCTCCAGGCGACGGGCCTGCGGCACCACCCGTGGGTCGGTGGTGTAGACGCCATCGACATCGGTGTAGATCTGGCACTCGTCAGCCTTCAATGCAGCCGCCAGGGCCACACCAGTGGTGTCGGAGCCGCCACGCCCCAGGGTGGTGATGCTGCCATGCTCATCCACACCCTGGAAGCCCGCTACCACGACCACGCGCCCGGCCTTGAGGTCGGCGCGAATCTTCTGGTCATCGATTTGCAGGATGCGCGCCTTGTTGTGCGCACTGTCGGTGAGGATGCGCACCTGGTTGCCGGTGTAGGACACCGCCGGCACACCACGCTTGATCAGGGCCATGGCCAGCAGGGCAATGGTCACTTGCTCGCCGGTGGACACGATCACGTCCAGCTCACGCGGAACCGGTTGCTCGCTGATCTGCTTGGCCAGGTCGATCAGGCGATTGGTTTCACCGCTCATGGCCGACAGCACGATCACCAGGTCGTCGCCCGCTTCGCGGTGTTTCTTGACCTTATCGGCTACCTGTTCGATCCGCTCGATGGAACCGACAGAGGTGCCGCCAAATTTCTGTACGATCAACGCCATTTCAATGGTGCCTCAGCCCAAAGGGCCCCAAAAAACAATCCAACATGAAGGGCAAGCCGGCCCCCAGGCCGCCCTGCCCTTCATCTCAAAGTCCCTGCTCTGCGAACGGCACGGCCAGCGCCAGGGCCTGGTCCAGCGCGGCGACGTCTACGCCACCGCCCTGTGCCATGTCCGGGCGCCCGCCGCCCTTGCCGCCCACTGCCGCAGCGGCTTGTTTCATCAGTTCGCCAGCCTTGAGTTGGCCGGAGAGGTCTTTGGTCACGCCGGCCACCAGCACGACCTTGCCCTCATGCTCGCTGCCCAGCAGGATCACTGCATGGCCGAGCTTGTTCTTCAGCTGATCGACCAGGGCGAGCAGCGCTTTGCCATCCTGCCCATCCAGGCGGGCGGCTAGCACCTTGGCGCCCTTGACCTCCACGGCCGCATTGGAGAGATCATCCCCTGCGGCGCTGGCGGCCTTGGCCTGCAGCTGTTCCAGCTGCTTCTCCAGCTGGCGGTTGCGCTCGAGCACAGCCGACAGCTTGTCGATCAGGTTGTCGCGGTTACCTTTCACCAGTTGCGCGGCTTCCTTCACCTGCTCTTCGGCAGCGTTCAGGTAGGCCAGCGCGGCAGCGCCGGTGACGGCTTCGATACGGCGCACGCCGGAAGCCACGCCACCTTCGCTGATGATCTTGAACACGCTGATGTCGCCGGTGCGCTTGGCATGGATGCCGCCGCACAGCTCCACCGAGAAATCACCGCCCATGGTCAGCACGCGTACGGTATCACCGTACTTCTCGCCGAACAGCGCCATGGCACCCTTGGCCTTGGCGGTTTCGATGTCGGTCAGCTCGGTTTGCACCGGCGTGTTCCTGCGCACTTCGCGGTTGACGATGTCTTCCAGGGCCTTGATCTGCTCTGGCTTAACCGCCTCGAAGTGGCTGAAGTCGAAACGCAGACGCTGGCTGTCGACCAGCGAGCCTTTCTGCTGCACGTGCTCGCCCAGCACCTGGCGCAGGGCCTCATGCAGCAGGTGGGTAGCGGAGTGGTTCAGCGAGGTGGCGTGTTGCACCTGCTCGTCCACCTTGGCCTGCACCGGCGAACCAATTACCAGCGCACCGCTGGCCACCACCCCATGATGCAGGAACGCGCCACCGGTCTTGGTGGTGTCGCGCACATCGAAACGCGCAGCACCGGCCTGCAGGAAACCGGAGTCGCCCACCTGGCCGCCGGACTCGGCGTAGAACGGTGTGCGGTCAAGCACGACCACACCCTCCTCGCCCTCGCCCAGCTGGTCCACCGCCTGGCCGTCCTTGTACAGGGCGATGATCTTGCCCTCGCCTTCGGTAGCGTCGTAACCCAGGAACTCGGTGGCGCTGTCGACCTTGACCAGGCTGTTGTAGTCCATGCCGAAGGCACTGGCGGAGCGCGCACGTTCACGCTGCGCGTCCATTTCACGCTCGAAACCAGCCTCGTCGATGGTCAGCTCGCGTTCACGGGCAATGTCGGCGGTCAGGTCCATGGGGAAGCCGTAGGTGTCGTACAGCTTGAACACCACGTCGCCTGGTACAACGTCGCCCTGAAGCTGGGCCAGGTCCTGTTCGAGGATGCGCAGGCCCTGCTCGAGGGTTTTGGCAAACTGCTCTTCTTCAGCCTTGAGCACACGCTCGATCTGCGCCTGCTGGTTTTTCAGCTCAGGGAAGGCTTCACCCATCTCGGCCGCCAGTGCGCCGACGATCTGGTAGAAGAAGCTGCCCTTTGCACCCAGTTTGTTGCCGTGGCGGCACGCGCGGCGGATGATGCGACGCAGCACGTAGCCACGGCCTTCGTTGGACGGCAGCACACCGTCGGCGATCAGGAAACCGCAGGAGCGAATATGGTCGGCGACCACCTTCAGCGAGGCCTGGCCTTCATTGCTGCAGCCGATGGCCTTGGCAGCCGCCGCCAGCAGGTTCTGGAACAGGTCGATCTCATAGTTCGAGTGCACATGCTGCAGCACGGCGCTGATACGCTCCAGGCCCATGCCGGTGTCTACCGAAGGGGCCGGCAGCGGGTGCAGTACACCGTCCGCGGTGCGGTTGAACTGCATGAAGACGTTGTTCCAGATCTCGATGTAGCGGTCGCCGTCTTCCTCGGGCGAACCGGGTGGGCCGCCCCAGATGTCGGCGCCATGGTCGTAGAAGATCTCGGTGCACGGGCCGCACGGGCCGGTGTCGCCCATGGTCCAGAAGTTGTCCGACGCGTAAGGTGCGCCCTTGTTGTCGCCGATGCGTACCATGCGCTCGGCAGGCACGCCGACTTCTTTGGTCCAGATATCGTAGGCTTCGTCGTCGGTGGCGTAGACGGTGACCCAGAGCTTGTCCTTGGGCAGGTTCAGCCACTTGTCCGAGGTCAGGAAGGTCCAGGCAAAGGTGATGGCGTCACGCTTGAAATAGTCGCCAAAGCTGAAGTTGCCCAGCATTTCGAAGAAGGTGTGGTGGCGCGCGGTGTAGCCGACGTTTTCCAGGTCGTTGTGCTTACCACCGGCGCGCACGCACTTCTGGCTGCTGACAGCACGGGTGTAGGCGCGCTTCTCCGCACCGAGGAAGCAGTCCTTGAACTGGTTCATGCCGGCATTGGTGAACAGCAGGGTGGGGTCGTTGTTCGGAATCAGCGAACTGGACGCGACTCGGGTATGTCCCTGCTCTTCGAAGAAGCGAAGGAAGGCTTCACGGATTTCTGCGCTTTTCATAGGTTCTTCCACGGAAACGGCGGCCCGTCTGGGCAAAGCGTCGACGAAACGACGGCAAAGGGCCGCATTATATCGGTCCTGTAGTCTCGATGCAGTGTGTTTATGCGATACAAACCGCGCTTTCGGCGGTTTTTCGGGGCATGCAAGCGAAAACGACATGCGCCGATGCTAAAGCCTGCCTTTTGCTACTGGCAAGCCATTAGCGCTCATGCCCGGGCAAAATGGAACAGGCGGTGAGTTAAAAGGATTTCATCTACGCTCGCCCCTGCCCTGGCGGTAGCACAGCCCTCACCTGCACGGTGCTAGATGTGCAATGCACCGTGCTGCCGCGCTTACCGTAGCCTAGCCTCTCATTCTCTGGAGGCCCCGAACATGACGACACCTGTAGCAACCACACACCTGCTGGATGCAACTGACAAAACCCGGGTTGCGGCCCACGGCGAAATGGATGAAGCCATTGCCCACGACATCGTGAGCGAAGCCGGCCTGCACAGCACACGGGTCTATTACGATTACGAGCTGTTCGACCTGCACACCTCGCCACTGGCAACCCTCCAGCGCAGGCTGATCACCGCCTACGATGGCGATGAGAACATCGGGGAATGCGACGAGATCCTGGCGTGGTTGTCGACCACCGATGTGGAGCTGAGCCAGGACAAGGACATCACCCTGAAAGTGGCCGGCCAAACGTTCATCATCCAGCCCGCCACTGCCGAGCAACGCTTGCACCTGCTGTTTCTGGGTGCCGACGCGCCGGCAGGCATCGGTGAAGGTATTGCCCAGCCGTTGCGCGTGGACAGCCATGCCAACCCGGACAACCGCTTCGATGTGACGGCGCTCGACAACCTGTACCTGTATGGCACCCCCCAGTTCCAGGCAAGGGTGTACGAGCAGTTGCTGCTGCTGCCCGGCTACCCGGCGCTCAAGCAGTTGCTGGACACCGCACGCCAGCGCTACGAAACCGTGCCGGACATGGTGCTGATGCAGTGCTATGCGGGCCCGGCCCAGTTCGGCCCGGGCTTCGACCTGGAGCGGGTGATCCCCAACGAGCATGCCCACCGGTTGTCAGGCGACTACACCGCGGTGCTCTATGACCCGTACGAAGCCAGCGGCCTGGACGGTTTGACCACACTGGCCAGGTTGCTGCAACAAGCCTACGACGCGCTGGCGCCAGACCTGCTGCTGCCCGCCCCGGCTACCGGCGGCTGAGCGGATCAGGGCGAAAGGTCGTGCCCCTCGCTGGGCACGATCAGGATCCCGGCCCTGAGGCCGTTCTTCACCTTCGGGTTGGGGAAGATGATGCGCGCGCCCTCTTCTTCCACCACCCAGCGCATTTCTGCCAGGTCTTCAGCCAGCAGGTAGCCCTTGCTCAATTCGGAGAAGTTTTCGATTTCGGCGGGCAGGTGCAAGTGGAAACTGTCGCTGTGCTTGATGATTTCACGAGCCACACTGAACAGTTGCAGCCCATCGAGTGACTGCTCTGCCTGCGGCTCGGTCGCCTCCAGAATGCGTACCAGGCGCGCAGCCAGCTTGCCGAGGTTCACTTCGTCGTTCTGGCCAAACGGCCGCGCCTTGCCCAGTTCCAGCGTAAAGGCTTCGGCATCGAGTTGCTCATAGGTGAAGGCACTGAACGTGATGGACGGCTTGCGCTGCAGCAGCACCGCCTGCATGCCCGCCGCCGCCAGCCGTGCCAGTTCACGGCGCGAATGCTGGCGGCCCTCCTTGAAGGGGTACAGGGCGAACTGCTCGACCTTCGAGCCACGGATGGCCGTGTGCAGGTCGTAGTGCAGGCGGTTGCGGCCAGGCTTGCTGAAGAACACCCGGGCAAACTGCTCCAGCTCTGCAGCCCTCAAGGCCTCCATGCCGCTGGTCTGCTCATGGCGGCCATTGAACAGGCGATTGATGTCCTGTTCGATATAGCGCTCGCCCTTGATGATGGCAGCGGGGTTGCCGAACAGAAACAGCACCCGCGCCCTGGGCACGATTTCGCCCTTGGCCACACCGTGCAGCAATTGCTCAAGCAGTTCTATAGGGGCCGTCTCGTTGCCATGAATGCCGGCAGACAGCAACACATCGAGGCCGCAGTCGTCGCTTTCGGCGGGGCGCACTTCCAGCGCGCCTTGCCCCAACCAGCGCAAACGCACGCCCTTGGTGGTCACTTGGGTCTTCTCGGCCGGTTCATGGCCGGTAAGGGTCAGCTCAAGCAGTTTGCCAAGGGCGAGCATAGCGGGCTTCCTTAGTGGTGGTGGCCGCAGTCCGGGCCGTGCACGTGATCGTCGTCTTCACCCACCTCTGCCGGTTCCATCTCCAGCTGCAGGCTGACCAGGTTGGTGGCCATCGGGCGCAGCAGCAGGTTGGCGTATTCGGTGTCGCCTTCATCCACGTCCACCCCGATCAGCAGCTGGCCACGGCCGTCCTGCTGAATCCACACTTCCTTGCCTTGCCAGACCACGGCAAAGCGGGTGCACGAGGTTTCCAGCTGGGTGCCGTCTTCATCTTCAAGGATCAGGCGCAGGGCATCGGTCATTGCAAAGTCTCTCTTCAAGGTTGGCGTTGGAACGGGTATACCGAGCCCAACTTGAGTATCTGGGTCAATTCATCCAGTGCGGTTCGGCACTCCACCAGCAACTGCGGGTCGGCCAGGTCCGAATCGACCAGGCGATCGCGGTAGTGGCGGTCAACCCACTGCAGCAGCGTGTCGTACAGCGGGGCGGTCATGATAACGCCTTGGTTCACTGCCGCCAGTTCCGTTTCAGTCAGGGCTACACGCAGGCGCAGGCAGGCAGGCCCACCGCCGTTGCGCATGCTCTGCTTGAGGTCGAACACCTGTACCTCCTGCACGGGCGTACCCTGGGTGGTCAGTTGCTCCAGATAAGCCCATACCCGCTCGTTATTGCGGCATTCTTCGGGTACCACCAGCAGCATCGAGCCGTCGGCGCGGCTGAGCAGTTGGCTATTGAACAGGTAGGAGCGCACTGCATCCTCCACCGTCACTGCCGCCCGTGGCACGCCGATGGCCTGCAAGGTACCGCCCTTGCCGGCCAGTTTGCCGCGCAACTGGTCGAGCACTGCCTCGCTGTCCAGGAAGGCATCCTCGTGGTGGAACAGCACCTCGCCGTTGCCTACTGCAATCACGTCGTTGTGGAACACACCCTGGTCGATCACCGCCGGGTTCTGCTGAGCATAGACCACGCCGTCCTCGCGCAGCCCATGCAGGCGGGCCACGGCCTGGGACGCCTCGAGGGTCTGCCGGGCGGGGTATTTCTGCGGCGCCGGGTAGCGGCTGTCGAAGGCACTACGCCCGTAGACGAAAAACTCCACGCCAGGCTCGCCATAGGCGCGGCAGAACCGGGTGTGGTTGGCGGCGCCCTCATCGCCGAACTGAGCCACGGCCGGCAACGCGGGGTGGTGCGCGAAGTGAGCCGGGTGCTGGAACATGGCCGCCAGTACCCGGCTGGTGGTGGGGTGTTCGATACTGCGGTGGTACTTGCAGTTGAGGTTGGCGGCCGTGAAATGCACGCGCCCGTCGACGGTATCGGCACTGGGGCTGACGGTGGCGGCGTTGGCCACCCACATACTGGAAGCCGAACAACTGGCCACCAGCAGCGGCATGGCCTCACGTGCAGCACGCTGGATGACGTCAGCGTCGCTGCCGGTAAAGCCCAGCTGGCGCAGCGCGGCAACATCTGGGCGCTCCTGGGGGGCCAGCACACCCTGCTTGAAACCCATGTCGGCCAGCGCTTTCATTTTCGCCAGGCCCTGGCGCGCCGCCTCGCGAGGGTTGGAGCCCTGCTGGCTGTTGCTCTGGGAGGCCACGTTGCCGTAGGACAGCCCGCCGTAGTTGTGGGTCGGCCCCACCAGGCCATCAAAATTTACTTCGTAGGATTTCATCGGCTAGGCTCCGACCGTTGTTATAGGGTGATACCCGGCGTCAGGGTCGCCGGCAATGCAAGGCTGTCGGCCTCCAGCGAAGCCACCGGGTACGCGCAATAGTCGGCCGCGTAGTAGGCGCTGGCGCGGTGGTTGCCACTGGCACCCACGCCGCCGAACGGCGCGCTGCTTGCTGCCCCGGTGAGTTGCTTGTTCCAGTTGACGATGCCGGCGCGGCTGCGCAGCCAGAAATACTGGTAACGGGCGCGGGAATCCGAGAGCAGGCCTGCAGCCAGGCCGTACTGGGTGGCATTGGCCTCGTCGATGGCAGCGTCCAGGCCTGCGTAGCGAACCACCTGCAGCAGCGGGCCGAAGAACTCCTCGTCCGGGCGTTCGGCAACGGCTGTAACATCGACAATGCCCGGTGTCAGCAAAGCCGCGCCCGGCTGCGGCTGGGTCATGCCCAGCAGCTGTACTGCGCCTTTGGCCACCAGGTCGGCCTGGGCGCTGAGCAGTGCCTGGGCGGCCTGCAACGAGATGACCGAGCCCATGAACGGCGCAGGCTGCTGGTCGAAAGCCCCCACGGTCACGGTTTTGCACACCTCAACCAGGCGCGCCAGCAGCGCATCACCCCAGGCCCCCTGCGGCACCAGCAGGCGCCGCGCGCAGGTGCAGCGCTGGCCGGCGGAAATGAATGCCGACTGGATGATGGTGTACACCGCCGCCTGCACATCCTTGACCTCATCCACCACCAGCGGGTTGTTGCCGCCCATTTCCAAGGCCAGGATCTTGTCCGGGCGGCCGGCGAACTGCTGGTGCAGCAGGTTGCCGGTGCGGCTGGAGCCGGTGAAGAACAGCCCATCGATGCCCGTGTTGGCAGCCAGTGCCACACCGGTTTCGCGGGCACCCTGCACCAGGTTCAGCACGCCTGCGGGCAGGCCGGCGGCCACCCAGCAATTGACCGTCAGCTCCGCGACCTTGGGCGTCAGCTCGCTGGGTTTGAACACCACGCAGTTGCCGGCCAGCAGGGCTGGCACGATGTGGCCGTTGGGCAGGTGACCGGGGAAGTTGTAAGGCCCAAACACCGCGACCACCCCGTGGGGCTTGTGCCGCAGCACAGCGGTGGCGTCGGCCAGCGGCCCGCTTTTCTCACCGGTGCGCTCCCGGTAGCTCTGTACCGAGATAGCCACCTTGTTGATCATGCTGGTGACTTCGGTGGCCGATTCCCATAACGGTTTGCCGGTTTCTTCACCAATGCAGTAGGCCAGCGCATCGGCATGCAGCTTGAGCTGCGCAGCGAACTGTTCCAGCACGCTGATCCGCGCCTCCAGGCTAAGCTGAGCCCAGGCCGGAAAGGCCTGCCGGGCCGCTTGTACCGCAGCCTCCACCTGGCCCACATCGGCGCCCTGCCCTTGCCAGACCACAGCCTGGGTCACCGGGTTGAGCGATTGCAACGCTTCGCCGTGGCCGGCGTGCCAATGACCTGCAATGTAGTGGGTAGTCATCGCTGGCCCTCCCGGCCTGCCGAAAGCGGCACGGCGCGTACGTTGTCCCCGGCGCCCATGCGCAGGCGCTTGGCGGTCAGCGGGTCGACCACCAGCGTACCGGCAGCCAGCCGCGCGGGTGCAGCCGTGATACGGCAGTCGTCACGCTTGCGATTGTGAATGATGTAAGGGGTGGCGTCGTCGCCTGGGGTACCAATTGCCAGTACCAGGGTCTGGCTGTCGCGCACCGCACGGATCCTGTCGGTGTCGCACTCGATGGCAGGCCCGGCGTCGAAGATGTCTACGTAGCCCTGGTAGTTGAAGCCTTCCTGCTTGAGCATCGCCAAGGCCGGCTCGGTATCGGCGTGCACCCGGCCGATCACGCTGCGCGCCGCCTCGGACAGGAAGCAGGTATACAGCGGGAACTTGGGCATCAGCTCAGCGATGAACGACTTGTTGCCCACGCCCGTCAGGTAGTCGGCCTGGCTGAATTCCATCTTGAAGAAGTGCCGGCCCAGGCACTCCCAGAACGGCGAGCGGCCCTGGGCGTCGGACATGCCGCGCATTTCGGCAATGATCTTCTTGCCGAACAGCTCGGGAAACTCGGCGATGAACAGCATGCGTGCCCGCGACAGCAGGCGGCCATTCAGGCCGCAGCGGTGGTCATGGCGCAAGAACAACGAGCACAGTTCGGAGTTGCCGGTCAGGTCGTTGGCCAGGAACAGCGTGGGGATCTCGCGGTAGATCTTCAGTTCCTGGGAGGCGCTCACCGTCAACCCGACCCGGTAGTTGTACCAGGGCTCGCGCAGGCCCACGGCGCCGGCGATGGCACTGATGCCCACCACCAGGCCCTCGTCGTTTTCCAGCACGAACAGGTAATCGGTATCGCCACGCTCGGCTTCGCCACGGAAGGTCTTTTCCGCCCAGCCCACACGATGCCCAAGGCGCTCTTCGTTGGCCGGCAGGGTAGTCAGGCCGGTGGTGCCGGTGCTGCGCGCCAGCTCGATCAACGCAGGCAAGTCGCTGCTGCGTACAGGACGAACGATCATGCTATCTCCTTGTGCGTCGGCATTGGCCGGCGCGAAACACGTCTAAACCTGCAACGTCGCCCTCAGGCCTCAAGCGGCGACCAGGCGCACGCTGGCACCCTCGCCCACCCCTAATGCATCTGCCGCTTCCTGGCTCAGGCTCACTGGCTTGCCAGGCACCCAGTCCAGGTCCAGCAGCACGGCGCGGTAATCCTGCAACTGGCCATTGCACACCAGGTACGGGCGCCCGCCCTTGCCGGCAGCCTGCTCGACTTTCACCGGCACCACGCGGCTCTGGGCGATGGAACGGATGCCAGAAGTGCGCGCATGCAGGGTGGGGCCGCCATCGAAGATGTCGATGTAGTGCTCGGTTTCGAAGCCTTCACGCATCAGGATGTCGAACGTGATCTGCGCCCTTGGGTGCACCTGGCCCATGGCCTCTTGCGCCTGGTCAGGCAACAACGGCACGTAGATTGGGTAATGCGGCATCAGTTCGGCGAGGAACGTGCGGCTTTTCAGCCCGCACAGGCGCTCGGCATCGGCGTAGTTGAGGTCGAAGAAGTTACGCCCAATGGCATCCCAGAACGGCGACTCGCCCTGCTCGTCGCTGAAGCCGACTATTTCGGTGACCACCGAATCGGCGAAGCGCTCCGGGTGGGCGGCCATGAACAGCAGGCGGCCGCGAGAGTTGAGTTCTGCCCAACCGCTGTTCACCAGTTCTGGCAGCACGTAAAAGCTGGTCAGCAGGCTGTTGCCCGTCAGGTCATGGCACAGCGAAAGCACGTGGATCTTGTTGTGGATCTTCAACTCGCGCGAGGCGTGGACGAAGGTTTCGTTGCGAAAACTGTAGAACGGCTCGGAATAGCCGGCCGACGCAACGATGGCCGAGCAACCGGCCAACTGGCCGGTCTGGCTGTCTTCGAGCACGAAGAAATAACTTTCCTCGCCGTTGAAGCTCACCTCGGCGGCAAAGGATGTTTCAGAGGCGGCGATCTTGTCGCCCAGGCGGGCAGTATCGTCCGGCAGGGACGTGACACCAATCGGGCTGTCTGCAGCCATGCGCTGCACTTCGTTCAGATCAGCCATTTGCGCAGGGCGCATCACCAGCATGGTGTCACTCCTTTGGAAGACGTGCCGTTCACGGCGGCACGTAAAAACGGCAGGCGCCTGGGCACCTGCACTGAAATCGGGTTTCACCGGCCTACCTTGAGTGGGGCCAGGCCGGTGAAGGCACAGCAGGCCGGGTCAAGCCTGGGTCAGCGTGGCCACGGCACGTTCGAAGCGGTCCAGGCCGGCATCGATGTCGGCATCTTCCACCACCAGGCTGGGCGCGAAACGCACCACGTCTGGGCCGGCCTGCAGCACCATCACGCCTTCTTTCTCGGCCGCATTGAGCACGTCCTTGGCCTTGCCCTGCCAGGCGGGTGTCAGCACGCAGCCCAGCAGCAGCCCCACGCCACGCACCTGGCTGAACAGGTTGTAGGTGCTGCCGATTTTTTCCAGGCGCGACTTGAAGCGTTCGTGCTTGGCCTTGATGCCCGCCAAGGTCTGCGGCGTATTGACCACATCCAGCACCGCACAGGCGACTGCGCAGCCCAGCGGGTTGCCGCCGTAGGTGGTGCCGTGGGTGCCGACGGCCAGGTGCTTGGCCAGTTCGGCGGTGGTGAGCATGGCGCCGATGGGGAAGCCGCCACCCAGGCTCTTGGCGCTGGTGAGAATATCCGGGGTGACGCCGTAATGCTGATAGGCATACAGCGAGCCGGTGCGGCCAACACCGGTCTGCACTTCGTCGAAGATCAGCAAGGCATTGTGCTGGTCACACAGCGCGCGGGCACCTTCAAGGTAGGCCTTGTCTGCCGGGACCACACCGCTTTCGCCCTGGATCGGCTCAATCACCACCGCGCAGGTCTTGTCGGAGATCTGTGCCTTCAACGCTTCCAGGTCGTTGTAGGGCACATGGCTGATACCAGTGATCTTCGGGCCGAAACCGTCGGAATACTTGGGCTGCCCACCCACACTGACGGTGAACAAGGTACGGCCGTGGAAGCTGTTGACCGTGGCGATGATCTCGTATTTTTCCGGGCCAAAGCGGTCATGGGCAACACGGCGGGCCAGTTTGAAGGCCGCTTCGTTGGACTCGGCACCCGAGTTACAGAAGAACGCACGGTCGGCGAAGGTGGCCTCCACCAGTTTGTGGGCCAGGCGCAGTGCGGGCTCGTTGGTGAAGACGTTGGAAACGTGCCAGAGGGTGTTGGCCTGCTCGGTCAGGGCCTTGACCAGCGCCGGGTGGCAATGCCCCAGGGCGTTGACCGCGATGCCGCCCGCGAAGTCGATCAGCTCGCGACCGGTCTGGTCCCAGACGCGGGAACCCTCGCCTCGTACAGGAATGAACGCCGCCGGGGAATAGTTGGGGACCATCACCTGATCGAAATCGGCACGTTGCACCGGGGCTTGCTCAACGGACATCTGAGTCTCCTGAAGAGGAACGCTGGCCTGGAAGTGGCGAGCGATGGGGGGATTGTAAGGATTGGACTGCGCCCGGCCTTGCGGCCAAGCGACAACTTGTTACAGCGCAACACCCGGTTTTAACCAGGCTTTCGGCAATGCGACAAACACTGTCGCAATCGCGCAGTGTACGGCAGAGCGAAGACTGGGTGAACGGGTGTTCACATATAGAGGGCTGT
Source organism: Pseudomonas sp. S36 (assembly GCF_016647875.1). NCBI lineage: Bacteria > Pseudomonadati > Pseudomonadota > Gammaproteobacteria > Pseudomonadales > Pseudomonadaceae > Pseudomonas > Pseudomonas sp. S36. The sequence goes on from NZ_JACVVG010000048.1 coordinate 15,761, forward strand.
GAGGTGTTCACCGCCGGGAGTGCGGCGCCCACGCGACCACGTTGCGACGAACTCAGCCCTTATCGACCGCCGCCGAACTCAATTCGAACGGGCTGCTGCTGCGCCGCTGGTTGCGGTCTTCCCGCGGCGTGGCACCGAAGAAATTGCGGTAGGCACTGGAAAAATGCGGCCCCGAAGAGAACCCGCACGACAGGCCGATCTGGATGATCGACTTGCTGGTCTGCATCAGCATCTGCCGCGCCTTGTTCAGGCGCAGTTCCAGGTAATACTGGCTCGGCACCCGGCTCAGGTACTGTTTGAAGATGCGCTCCAGTTGCCGGCGCGAAACGCACACGTGCTGGGCGATTTCGTCGGTGGTCAGGGGCTCTTCGATGTTGGCTTCCATCAGCAGCACCGCCTGGGTGAGCTTGGGATGGCTGGACCCTAGCCGGTTCTGCAACGGAATACGCTGGCGCTCGCCCCCTTCACGGATGCGTTCGACCACCAGCTCCTCCGACACAGCCCCCGCCAGCTCTGCCCCGTGATCACGAGCCAGCACCGCCAGTAGCAGGTCGGTTACCGCCATGCCGCCGCAGGCCGTGAGGCGGTCGCGGTCCCAGTCGAACAGGTGGCTGGTGGCAATTACCTTGGGGAAACGCTCGGCAAAATCATCCTGCCAACGCCAATGTACCGCCGCCCGGTAACCGTCCAGCAGGCCCAGCATGGCCAGCGGATACACCCCGGCAGACAGCCCGCCCACCATGCACCCACTGCGGGCCAGTTGCTTGAGGGCAGTGGACAGTGCTGCACCTACACCGGCAGGCGGTTCGTCGGCCAGCAAAAACAGCTTGTGGCAGCCTTCGAGGCGCCCGTTCCACGCCTCGCCAGGCAGGCGCCAGTTGCCGTCCTGGGCGGGCTCGGCCTGCAGAAAGAGCAGGTCGTAGATCACCTCCGGGTGCACCCGCTGCGCCACCTGCAAGGCTTCCTCTGCCAGCGCCAAGGTCAGGGGCCTGGTACTGGGCCAGATGAGAAAACCGATTCGCTGGGTGGTCATAGGGTGCGGTCCGAAACCTGAGGTCGTTCGATTCAGTGCGCCGGGTCAGGCTGCGCTTGAAACGCAGCATGCCCTATTGTGGTGCAAAAAAGCAGCCTTTACTTGAGGCTGCCAGACAGGAACTGCTTCAGGCGCTCCGAGCGCGGGTTGGCCAGCACGTCACGCGGGCAGCCAGTCTCTTCCACCAAGCCCTTGTGGAGGAACACCAACTGGTTGGACACCTCGCGGGCGAAGCCCATCTCGTGGGTGACCACCACCATGGTGCGGCCTTCCTGGGCCAGCGCCTGCATCACCTTGAGCACATCGCCCACCAGCTCCGGGTCCAGGGCCGAGGTGGGCTCGTCGAACAGCATCACTTCCGGCTCCATGGCCAGGGCGCGGGCAATGGCCACGCGCTGCTGCTCACCGCCCGACATGTGCCCCGGGAAGGCGTCCTTGCGGTGGGCTACCCCCACCTTGGCGAGGTAGTGCTCAGCCTTTTCCAGGGCTTCCTTGCGGTTCATGCCCAGCACATGCACCGGGGCTTCGATGATGTTCTCCAGCGCGGTCATGTGCGACCACAGGTTGAAATGCTGGAACACCATGGCGAGGCGTGAACGCATGCGCTGCAACTGGCGGGGGTCGCCAGCCTTGAGCGCGCCGTCCTTGCCTGCCACCAGCTTCAGCTCTTCGTTGTTGAGCAGGATCTTGCCCGCGTGGGGCTGCTCCAGCAGGTTGATGCAGCGCAGGAACGTGGACTTGCCCGAACCGCTGGAGCCGATGATGCTGATGACGTCGCCAGCCTTGGCCGCCAGAGAAACGCCCTTGAGCACCTCATGGCTGCCGTAGCGCTTGTGCAGGTCTTGGACTTCGAGTTTGTACATGCTGTCGATTCTCACAGAGCGGTCAGTGCTTGCGCGGCGCCAGGTAGCCGAGCCAGCGGCGTTCGGCCATCTTGAACAGGCGCACCAGGATGAAGGTCAGGCACAGGTAGAACACGCCCGCCGTGATATAGGCCTCGAAGGGCAGGTAGTACTGAGCGTTGACCGTACGCGCAGCGCCGGTGATGTCGATCAGGGTAACGATCGACGCCAGGCTGGTGGTCTGCAGCATCATGATCACTTCGTTGCTGTATTGCGGCAGTGCACGGCGCAGGGCGGACGGCAACAGGATGCGGCGGTACATCTTCATGCGCGACATGCCCATGGCCTTGGCCGCTTCGATCTCGCCATGGGGCGTGGCCTTCAGGCTGCCCGCGATGATTTCGGCGGTGTAGGCACTGGTGTTGATGGCGAAGGCCAGGCACGCACAGAACGTGGCGCTGGACAGCAACGGCCAGAACACGCTCTGGCGCACGGCTTCGAACTGGGCCAGGCCGTAGTAGATCAGAAACAGCTGCACCAGCATCGGTGTGCCACGGATCACGTAGGTATAGAGCCAGGCGGTGAGGTTCACCACCGGTTGCTTGGACACCCGCATCAACCCCAGCGGAATGGCCGCCAGCAAGCCGAAGAACAGGGAGATGGCCAGCAGCTTGAGCGTGGTCAGCAGGCCGTCGATATACATCGGCAAAGCGTCCCAGACCACGTTGTAGTCGAAAATCATAGTTCAGCCACCTTCACGCCCACCGAGTAGCGACGCTCCAGATACTTCAGCGCCAGCAGCGACACACTGGTCAGCACCAGGTACAGCGCGGCCACCGCCAGGAAAAAGGTGAACGGCTCACGCGTGGCGTCGGCCGCCTGCTTGGCCTTGAACATCATGTCCTGCAGGCCCACCACCGAGATCAGTGCAGTGGCCTTGGTCAGTACCAGCCAGTTGTTGGTAAAGCCCGGGATCGCCAGCCGGATCATCTGCGGCACCTGGATACGGAAGAACACCTGACGGGCGCTCATGCCATAGGCAACGCCCGCCTCGGCCTGCCCTTTGGGGATACCCAGAAACGCACCACGGAAGGTTTCCGACAGGTAGGCGCCAAAGATGAAGCCCAGGGTACCGATACCCGCCAGCAGCGGGTTCAGGTCGATGTAGTCATCGTAGCCAACCAGCGGCGCAACGCGGTTGATGATGTCTTGCCCGCCATAGAAGATCAGCAGGATCAGCACCAGGTCCGGGATGCCGCGCACCACCGTGGAATACAGGTCGCCCAGCCAGGCCAGCCAGCGCACGGGCGACAAGCGCAGCGCCACGCCGATCAGGCCGAGCACGATGGCCAGGGCCATCGACGACAGGGCGAGCTGTAGCGTCAGCCACGCCCCATCGAGGATGACTGCCCCGTAGCCTTTCAACATGTTGTGGTCCTCGACCTAGAGAATGAAAAATGGTGCAAACCTCAGAGCCTCTGCTGTTTGCACCATTGCACAGGGTTGCCCGAAGCCTTAGTTGGTTTCCGGGCCGTAGATGTCGAAGTTGAAGTACTTCTTCTCGATCTCTTTGTACGTGCCGTTGGCACGGATGGCGGCGATGGCCGCGTTGATGCGGTCGAGGTTTTCCTTGTCCCCTTTGCGCACGGCGATGCCAACGCCGTCACCGAAGTACTTCACGTCGGTGAACGATGGGCCGACGAAGGCAAAGCCCTTGCCTGCATCGGTTTTCAGGAAGCCATCTTCCAGCAGGGTGGCATCGGCCACGGTGCCGTCCAGGCGGCCTGCCGCCACATCCAGGTAGATTTCGTTCTGGGTACCGTAAGGCACAACGGTAGCGCCTTTGGGGGCGAGCACTTCCTTGGCGAAGCGGTCGTGGATCGAGCCGCGCTGCACGCCAATCTTCTTGCCCTTGAGTTCATCCAGGCTGTCGCTGACGGTGGAGCCTTCCTTCATCACCAGGCGCGCGGGTGTGAGGTAGTAACGGTTAGTGAAGTCAACCGACTTCTTGCGGTCGTCGGTGATGGACATGGACGACAGGATGGCGTCGATCTTGCGCACCTTCAGGGCGGGGATCAGGCCGTCGAATTCCTGCTCGACCCACGTGCACTTGGCCTTCATTTCTTCACACAGCGCATTGCCGATGTCGTAGTCGAAACCAGCGATGCTGCCGTCGGGCTGCTTGAAGGCGAACGGAGGGTAAGCGGCTTCGATGCCGATTTTCAGCGGTTTTTCATCGGCCTGCGACACCAGGGAAAACACAGACAGCGCCAGGGCGCCAAGCAGTGCGAGCTTCTTCATCAGGTAACTCCATCGGTACGGGGCAATACAAGGCAGGTAACGGCTGCCCGATATGCGAATGGGTACAACGCGAGCCGCGCAGGGTTCGACCAAGGTCGCAGACCACGAGCGAGTGAGTGGCATTTTAACGACAGCCCGGTAGTCGATATTTCTTCAAAGCGACAACTACTTACAGAAGCGCTTGAAACCACTGCGGGCGATGTTGACAGCCTATGCAAAATATGCAAAAGCGCAAGAATATAGAACCTACGAGTCTAGCAATTCCTGGGCCTATTATTGGCAAAGCCTTGTAGTACGGCAAGTCCGGCGTTTCGCCAGCTGCCCAACGCCTTGAAAACGCCCTGGAATGGGCACGGAGTGTTTCCTGGCGCCCCGGGGTGGTGCGCGGAGGTGACAGATCGGGTTACCGATGAATGTCGGGTAACAATAAAGCAAAAACCCCGCCGAATGTTCGGGCGGGGTTTGCAGGGGGCCGCTAACAGCCGGCTTGCCGGCGATGGCCCGCTCAGGCAGTCGCCAGGTTCATCGCCTTGTGGGTGTCGATCAGGTGCTGCACCACCCCAGGGTCTGCCAGGGTCGAGATATCACCCAACGCATCGTACTCCCCGGTGGCGATCTTGCGCAGGATGCGGCGCATGATCTTGCCCGACCGGGTTTTTGGCAGGCCCGGGGCCCACTGAATGACGTCTGGCGAAGCGATCGGGCCAATTTCCTTGCGCACCCAGTTCTTCAGCTCCAGGCGCAATTGCTCGGTAGGCTCAATGCCGGCATTGAGGGTGACGTAGACATAGATGCCCTGGCCCTTGATGTCGTGCGGCACACCCACCACGGCGGCTTCAGCCACTCTGGCATGGGCCACCATGGCGCTCTCGATCTCGGCGGTGCCCATGCGGTGGCCGGACACGTTGAGCACGTCATCCACACGGCCGGTGATCCAGAAGTAGCCGTCCTCGTCGCGGCGCGCGCCGTCGCCGGTGAAGTACATGCCGCGGAAGGTCTTGAAGTAGGTATCGACGAAGCGGTCGTGGTCACCATACAGCGACCGCGACTGGCCCGGCCAGGAGTCGAGGATGACCAGGTTGCCCTCGGCGGCCCCCTCGATCAGGTTGCCCAGGTTGTCCACCAGGGCCGGCACCACACCAAAGAAAGGCCGGGTGGCCGAGCCTGGCTTGAGGGCCGTGGCACCTGGCAGCGGGCTGATCAGGATGCCCCCGGTTTCGGTCTGCCACCAGGTGTCGACGATCGGGCAGCGCTCCTTGCCCACGGTCTTGTAGTACCAGTTCCAGGCTTCGGGGTTGATCGGCTCACCCACCGAACCCAGCAGGCGCAGGCTGGAGCCGTCGGCGCCGTCTACCGCTGCCTGCCCCTCGGCCATCATCGCGCGGATGGCAGTGGGTGCGGTGTACAGGATGTTGACCTTGTGCTTGTCGACGATTTTCGACACGCGGGTGATGTCCGGGTAGTTCGGCACGCCTTCGAACAGCAGCGTGGTCGCCCCGTTGGCCAGCGGGCCGTAGACGATGTAGCTGTGGCCAGTCACCCAACCCACGTCGGCTGTGCACCAGTACACCTCGCCCGGGCGGTAGTCGAACACGCGCTCATGGGTGAGCGCCGCGTACACCAGGTAACCCCCGGTGGTGTGCAGCACGCCCTTGGGTTTGCCGGTGGAGCCGGATGTGTAGAGGATGAACAGCGCTTCTTCGGCGCCCATTTCTTTCGGTGCGCAGTGGCTGGAGGCCACTTTCATCAGGTCTTCGTACCAGATGTCGCGATGCTGGTGCCAGGCGATGTCGCCACCGGTGCGCTTGCACACGATGATCTTCTGCACGCTGCTGGTTTCCGGGTTGGTCAACGCCAGGTCGACGTTGCCCTTGAGCGGCGTACGGCGGCCGCCGCGCACACCCTCGTCGGCAGTGATCACCACCTTGGACTTGCAATCGATGATGCGCCCGGCCAAGGCCTCGGGGGAGAAACCACCGAATACCACCGAGTGGATCGCGCCGATGCGGGCACAAGCCAACATGGCCACCACGGCCTCGGGGATCATCGGCATGTAGATGGTGACCACATCACCGCGGTGCACATCCTGGCCGCGCAGGGCGTTGGCGAACTTGCAGACCTGCTCGTGCAGCTCGCGGTAGGTGATGTTGCGGTGCTCGGAAGGGTCGTCGCCCTCCCAGATGATGGCCAGCTGGTCGCCGCGCTCTTCGAGGTGGCGGTCGAGGCAGTTGGAGGAAACGTTCAGAGTGCCGTCGGCGAACCACTTGATGTCCACATGGTGGTCGTCGAACGAGGTCTGCTTGACCTTGGTGAACGGCTTGATCCAGTCCAGGCGCTGGGCCTGCTCACGCCAGAAGCCGTCCGGGTTGATCACCGATTGCTGGTACATGGCCTTGTAGGTGGCCTCGTCGGTCAGGGTGGTGGCCGCGATCTCGGGACGAACGGGATACAGTGGAGCCGCACTCATCTTGTTTACCTCGGTGTAATAGTTGTTTTTGTATGGGACCGTTGTAACTGTACCAGAGCGATAAAGGCCATTCGACGTTGGTAGTAATTTCCCCGGCAGGTCGCTGGAAACTGCGCAGGCCATGCCTTCACCGCTCGGCATTGCACGCGCCAGGCGGACCACAAGATTGTTACCAATTCTGCCAAAACACTTTATCAAAAGCGCCACTGTTTCAAGTTGAACCGCCGCCCTAGAATTCACCTCGCCAACAACGGCACATGGATTAACGACTGACATCCGCCCCCACACAGGCAACCGTTAATCTTCTTATTAAAGTAACTGATTGCAACAACTGCAGTCGCGGCGCCCAGCGTGCCGCGTGCACCCCCTCACGGCCTTATATAGGTAAACGAAAAATGAAAGCGTTACTGGTATTGGTACTTGGCAGCTTGTGCGGTGCGGCAATGGCCGACGACGTCAAGGTTGCCGAGCAGATTCCGGTCGAACAGTACAGCTACTCGCAGCACCTGGACATCGCCCACGTCATTTCCCTGAGCGAAGTACCCAATGTCTGCGAAGTGGTGCCGGCGCGCATGACCTACGAAGACTCGCAGGGCCAGCGACACATCCTTGAATACCGCGTCATGGGCGGTGGTTGCTCGAATGGGTGATACCGTGTGAACGGGGCCCTGCGGGGCCCCTTCGCGGTAATACCTGCCACCCCAGGAAGTACAGGAAACTTCTCAACACCTCGTAGTTAATAACGTGAGTCCAGCGACTTGCCGAGTTGATAATCCCGCAACTTGTTGGCAATCGTAGTGTGCGATACGCCTAGCCGTTTGCCCAATGCGCGACTGCTCTTGAACTCCCCCATCAAACTTTCCAACACGGCCTTTTCAAAACGCCCCACAATCGCGGAAAGATCACCCTCCAGCGAAAAATCCCCCAACGGTTGACGGACGCCATAATCAGGCAGGCGCACATGCTCACTTTTCACCACGCCTCCTTCCGATAAAGAAACCGCCTGGAACACTACGTTTTCCAGTTGCCGTACATTACCCGGCCAGTTATAAGCGGCCAGTTTTTCCCGTGCAGCGGCGGCCAGCCGTGGCAGGGGGGAACCAATCTGCCGGCTGGCCTGGTCGAGAAAATGCTCCACCAGCCCGTCCAGGCCATCCATGCATTCACGCAGGGGCGGAATATGCAGGGACAGCACATTGAGGCGGTGGTACAGGTCCTGGCGGAATTCACCCCGCGCACAGAGTTCGGACAGGTCAACCTGGGTGGCGCAGATCACCCGCACATCCAGGTACACCTCTTCGTCGCTACCCACCCTTCGGAAGCAGCCGTCCTGCAAGAAGCGCAGCAGCTTCACCTGCAGCCGCGGGCTCATCTCCCCTACCCCATCGAGGAACAACGTACCGCCAGCGGTCAGTTCCAGCAGCCCCAGCTTGCCCTCCACACGGGCGCCCTCGAATGCCCCGGGGCCGTAACCGAACAGCTCGGTTTCAGCCATGGATTCCGGCAACCCGGCGCAGTTGAGGGCCATCAGCGGTGACTGGCCACGGGGGCTGGCCAGGTGACAGGCGCGGGCCAGCAGCTCTTTACCCGTACCCGTCTCGCCTTCGATCAGCAACGGCGCATCCAGCGGCGCCATGCGCCGCGCTTCACGGACAACGGCGGCCATCACCCGCGAACTCTGGAAGATGCTGTCGAAGCCGCGCAACTCCTGCTTGCGCACATTGTAGATGCGCTCGCCGATACGATCGGCGCGGTGCAGTGTCAGCACCGCACCCGCCAGGGCCTCGCTGTCATCGTGCTCAGATTGAAGCGGTGCGATATCCGCCAGGAACACCCCCCCTTTCACCTGGACCCGCAGCCCGTTGATACGCGACTTGTTGGCCCGCACCAGCTCCGGCAGGTCGAAGTCCTCCACGTAACGCGCCAGCGGCATGCCGGGCACCTCATCTACCCGCACCCCCAGCAACTGCGCCGCAGCCCGGTTGGCGGCGACGATGCTACCCGCCATGTCTACGGACAGTACCGGAAACTCCAACGCCCCGAGCAAGGCATTGAGCTCCATGTGCCGCCGCTCGCTGGGCATCAACCCCACCCGCTTGACCCCGAACACCCCGGCAATGGCCTCGAACTTGGGCCGTAACGCCTGGAACTGCAGATTGATCAAATTCGGGCAATGCAGGTAGATGGCATTGCCGTGGTCACCCCCCACCTCGCCGCGCAGCACGTTGATACCGTATTCCACCAACAGGTTGAGGATGTCCCGCAGGATGCCTATGCGGTTCTGACAATGCACTTTGATACGCATGCGCGCTCCAAGACCCGATGTTTATCATCCAGCCTGTGAAAATGTGTAAAGTTAAATTTACAAGATCAGACTATTCACCGCCTGTATGCAGCGGATTTTCCAACGGCCAGGCCGATTTGTAAAATAATCGTTACGAAACGCACGCTCATTACCCTAATGCTGTGCGCATCACCCGGTGCAACCGCCGCCTGGAAGCGCTATTCCTGATGCATGTCCTGAACACAACAAGAACAGCGTTCACCAGGAGACACCCATGAAGCACACGCAGTACGTGGCAAGAGAGCCCGATGCGCAGGGGTTTATCGATTACCCGCAGCAAGATCATGCGGTGTGGAATACCCTGATCACCCGCCAACTGAAGGTCATCGAAGGCCGCGCCTGCCAGGAGTACCTGGACGGCATCGAGCTGCTTGGCCTGCCCCATGACCGTATTCCGCAACTGGGTGAAATCAACAAGGTGCTCGGTGCCACCACGGGCTGGCAGGTTGCCCGCGTGCCTGCCCTGATTCCCTTCCAGACCTTCTTTGAGCTGCTGGCCAGCAAGCATTTCCCGGTGGCCACGTTCATTCGCACCGCTGAAGAGCTGGATTACCTGCAAGAACCCGACATCTTCCACGAAATTTTCGGCCACTGCCCGTTGCTCACCAACCCCTGGTTCGCCGAGTTCACCCACACCTATGGCAAGCTGGGGTTGGCCGCGAGCAAGGAGCAGCGGGTGTTCCTGGCGAGGCTGTACTGGATGACCATCGAATTCGGCCTGATGGATACCCCGCAGGGCCGCAAGATCTACGGCGGCGGTATTCTCTCGTCACCCAAGGAAACCGTGTATAGCCTGTCGGGCGAACCGGAACACCAGGCCTTCGACCCGATCGAAGCCATGCGCACGCCCTACCGTATCGACATTCTGCAGCCGCTGTACTTCGTGCTGCCGAACATGAAGCGGCTGTTTGACCTGGCCCACGAAGACATCATGGGCATGGTCCGGCAAGCTTCGCAGCTGGGCCTGCACGCCCCGAAGTTTCCGCCCAAGGCGGCTGCCTGAGCCGCCCTGCCGATAACAACTCGAACTGGAAAATACCCTATGAACGCCTTGAACCAAGCCCACTGCGAAGCCTGCCGGGCCGATGCGCCAAAGGTCACCGAGCAGGAACTGGCCGAACTGATCCGCGAAATCCCGGACTGGAACATCGAAGTCCGTGACGGCCATATGGAACTGGAGCGCGTGTTCCTGTTCAAGAACTTCAAACAGGCCCTGGCGTTCACCAACGCGGTCGGCGAAATCGCCGAGGCCGAAGGCCACCACCCCGGGCTGCTGACCGAGTGGGGCAAGGTGACAGTGACCTGGTGGAGCCATTCGATCAAAGGCCTGCACCGCAACGACTTCATCATGTGCGCGCGCACCGACAAGGTCGCCGAGGGCGCCGAAGGCCGCAAGTGATAGCGGCGGGCGGATCCGTCCGGTATCCGCCCGCTATAGCAACCAGCGAACGGGAAAAATCGAAACTGTCATCCAGACTTGTGTATCCTGCCTCAGCTTTGCGAAGCCTCCCACGCGCCTGGCGCAGCCTTTTCACTCACACTTGCGAGGAACGACGAGATGCATGAAATCCCGAACTTTCCCTTCCCAAGCCTGAACCCCGAAGAGCCCACCGTTACCGCCCACGCCGAGCCGGCAGCTGCACGTGAGCAGGAGGGTGACGATCAATCCAGCGCCGAACAGGACTAGAACGCGCGCGCCGACAGTGTGAAAACGGCTGACCTGCGGGCTACCCCCGTCATCACGTTTTCACACTCCCCACACCTGGGGCTCAACCCCGGGCGTACTGCAACACCACTTCCAATGGGTGACGCATCTGCCGCTCGGTCATGCGCTTGACCTGGCTGCGGCACGAATAGCCCGTTGCCAACGGCTCCCCTTCCTTGTCCAGCTTGGTTGCCCAGGACTGCTCGAAAATGGTTTTCGAGGTGTGCTGGTTGCGAGCCTCATGGCCATACGTGCCCGACATGCCGCAACAGCCGGTAGCTTCGGTCACCAGCTTCAAACCCAGGCGCTGGAACACCTGCTCCCACTGCCGGGTGCTGGCGGGCGCATTGGTTTTTTCGGTGCAGTGCGCCATCAGGCGGAAGCTGGCCGTGGCGCCGGTCGCCTGCTCTGGCAGGGCATTGAGCAGCCACTCCTGGGGTAGCAGCACCTGCGGGCAACCCTGCAGGCCAGGCACTTTCTGGTACTCCTGGCGGTACACCAAGGTCATGGCCGGGTCCAGGCCCACCAGCGGCACCCCGCAATCGGCCAGGGCTTGCAGTTGCGTAGCATTGCGGATGGCCGCCTTGGCAAATGCCCCCAGGAAGCCCTGCACATGCAAAGGCTTGCCATTGGCGCTGTAGGGCGCCAGGAACACACGGTGGCCCAGACGGTGTGCCAGGTCGATGAAGGCCGACAGCAACGGTGTCTCGAAGTAGCGGGTGAACGCATCCTGTACCAGCACGATGCTGCGCTCGCGCTGGGCCGGGGTCAGCTCGCGCAGCGCCGGCACCGTAGCCACGCCCACGCGGCAGCGGGTCAGGGTGGCCTGGAAGTTGAAGCGGCTGATCAGCGGGCTGTCGACCATGCCTACCTTGTCGGCCAACAGGCGGCTGACCCACCTGGACCCCATCAGCGCGTTGTACAGCCCTGGCGCCTGAGCCAGGTAGGGGATGGTGAACTCCAGCGAGCCGATCAGGTAGTCACGCAGGGGCCGCTGATAACGCCCGTGGTACAGCTCGAGGAAGCGCGAACGGAAGTCCGGCACATTGACCTTGATCGGGCATTGCCCTGCGCAGGATTTGCACGCCAGGCAACCGGCCATGGCGTCGTACACTTCATGGGAAAAATCGCCCTCCCCCTGCTGGCGGGCGCGATTGTTGCGCAGGCGCGCCGGCAGGCCTTTAAGCCAGGCCACCTGGCCACGCGCGCTGGCCAGCACGTCTATACCGGCATCGCCCTGCAGACGCAGCCATTCGCGCATCAGCGAAGCGCGGCCTTTGGGCGAATGCCGGCGTTCACGGGTGGCCTTCCACGACGGGCACATGGCGTCGTTGGGGTCGTAGTTGTAGCAGGCACCATTGCCGTTGCAGTGCACCGCACTGCCGAAGCTCTGCCAGACCCGCTCGTCGATGGTACGGTCAAGGTCACCGCGCAGCGTCACACCATCGACCCGGGTCAAGCCCTCGTTACTGCCGGCAGGGGTGCAGATTTTGCCCGGGTTGAGCTGGTTATGGGGGTCGAACGCTGCCTTCAGCCGCTGCAGCGACGGGTAGAGTTCGCCGAAGTATTCAGGGACGTATTCCGAACGCAAGCCTTTGCCATGCTCACCCCACAGCAGGCCGCCATAGCGGCGGGTCAGCGCCGCGACGGCGTCGGAGATGGGCTTGACCAACGCAGCCTGAGCCGGGTCTTTCATGTCCAGCGCCGGGCGCACGTGCAGCACCCCGGCATCCACATGCCCGAACATGCCGTAGGCCAGGCCATAGCCATCGAGCAATGCGCGGAAGTCGGCGATGTAATCGGCCAGTTGCTCTGGCGGCACCGCGGTGTCTTCCACGAAGGGTTGCGGGCGCACTTCACCCTCCACGTTGCCCAGCAAACCCACAGAACGCTTGCGCATGGTGTAGACCCGGGTCACCGCCTCGGCGCCTTCGGCGAGGGTGTGGCCCAGGCGCTCGACACCGGTGTCGGTGCGCAGGTGCTCGATGAACGCCTGCACCTTGTTGTTGACTTCGGCGGGGTCGTCGCCGCAGAACTCCACCAGGTTGATGCCCAGGGTCGGGCGCTCGGGGTCGGCCGGGAAGTACTCGGCAACGCTGTGCCAGACGATGTCCTTCATCGCCAGCATCAGCACCTTGGAATCGACTGTCTCGATCGACAGGGGGCGGTGGGCCATCAGCGCGTTGGCATCGCGCAGGGCATCCATGAAGCTGCCGTAACGCACGTTCACCAGCACCGCGTACTTGGGAATCGGCAGCACATTCAGCTTGGCCTCGACCACATAGCCCAGCGAACCCTCGGCACCGCACAGCACGCTGTTGAGGTTGAAGCGGCCGTGCTCGTCGCGCAGGTGTGCCAGGTCGTAGCCGGTCAGGCAGCGGTTGAGCTTGGGGAAAGTGGCCTGGATACGTTCGGCCTGGGTGTCGTGAATCTCACGGGCCATGCGATACACCTCGCCCACACGCCCCGGCGCTTCGCACGCCGCCTGCAACGCAGCGTCGTCGATCGGCTGGCTGTGCAGGTGCTCACCACCCAGCAGCACACTGTGCAGCTCCAGCACGTGATCGCGGGTTTTGCCGTATGTGCAGCTGCCCTGGCCGCTGGCGTCGGTGTTGATCATGCCGCCGACGGTGGCGCGGTTGGAGGTGGACAGCTCCGGGGCAAAGAACAGCCCGTGGGGCTTCAGGGCCGCATTGAGCTGGTCCTTCACCGTACCGGCCTGCACCCGTACCCAGCGCTCCTGCACGTTGATCTCGAGGATGCGGTTCATGTGCCGGGACAGGTCGACCACGATACCGTCGGTCAACGACTGGCCATTGGTACCGGTACCGCCGCCACGCGGGGTCAGCTTCACCGCCTGAAAACGCGCCTCCCCCATCAAGGTGGCCACACGTGCCACGTCATCGGCATCCAGCGGGAACACCGCCGCCTGGGGCAGGCGCTGGTAGATGGAGTTGTCGGTGGCCAGCACCGTGCGGGTGCCGTAGTCGGCGCTTATCTCGCCACGAAAGCCGCTGTCGCGCAGGGCCTGGAGGAATGCAGGGTAATTGGCGGTGGGGGCAACGGTTTGCAGCTGGGCGATCATCGATGGATGGCCTCGGAATAATGGCGGTTCGCGGGATCAGTGTCGTGCCGGCATGGGTCGATGCTGGCCTGATGACGTATGGGGCCATGTTCCTGTAGTTTTGCCTCAGGGGCAAACGGATAATCCTGCCGCTATTAATGACTTTGATGAATGAATTACCGCCACCTGACCCCATCCATGTCGCTGCTGCTGGCCTTCGAGGCGGCAGCGCGGCACCAGAGCTACACCCGCGCCGCCGCAGAGCTGTCGCTGACGCAAAGTGCCGTAAGCCGCCAGGTGCAGGCCCTGGAGCAGCAGCTTGGGCTGACCTTGTTCCGCCGCGAGGGGCGCCAGGTCCAGCTGACCGATGTGGGGCGCCTTTATCAGCGCGAGCTCAGCGAGGCCTTGGGGCGCATCCGCAGCGCGACCTTGCAAGCGCTGGCCTACCAGTCCGGGGTCGGCACCCTGCGCCTGGCCACCCTGCCCACGTTCGGCTCCAAATGGCTGCTGCCACGCCTGCACGCGTTCTACCAGGCGCACCCTGGCATGCTGGTGCACATTCATTCACGCATCGAAGCCATCGACTTCGACACCAGCGAAATCGATGCGGCCATCGGCGTGGCCACCCATGACCTGCCAGGGCTGGTCTGCCACCGCCTGCATGCGGAGCAACTGGTGGTCATCCTGCCCCCGCAGGCGGCCACAGATCGCCAGGGCTGGCCGCCCGCGCGCATCAGCGAACAGGTGCTGTTGAACGTGGCCAACAACCCCCATGCCTGGGGCGAATGGTTTTCGCACCACGGCCTGCCGCACCGGGCCATGCGCCTGGGGCCAAGCTTCGAGTTGACGTCGCACCTGATCCAGGCGGTACGGGCCGGCATCGGCATCGGCCTGGTGCCGCGCATTCTGGTGGAGGATGAACTGGCAAAAGGCGAGCTCTACAGCCCTGGCATGGCCTTCGCCAGCGAGCGCAGCTACTACCTGATCTACCCGCCCAGAAACGAAGGGCTGCCTTCGCTCAAGGCATTCAAAGGTTGGTTGCTGGCGCAAATCTGAACGGGCAGCAGCAGCCAATAAAAAACCCGAAGCCTTGCAGGGGCGTCGGGCTTTCGGCTACCCAGACCGCGGCGCTTTACTTCGCTACGCCGCCTGCCGCGTTCTGCGCACTGGCACTGCGACGTGACTTGACCACGTACGAAACGAACATCACCAGCAACCATACCGGAATCGCGTAGACCGAGTTCTGGATGCCCGGAATCTGCAGCATGATGCCCAGGATAAGCAGCACGAACGCCAGCACCAGGTAGTTCCCGTACGGGTACCACAGCGCCTTGAACAGCGGCTGCTGGCCGCTACGGTTCAGGTGCTGGCGGAACTTGAGGTGCGAATAGCTGATCATCGCCCAGTTGATCACCAGCGTTGCGACCACCAGCGACATGAGCATTTCCAGCGCGTTGGCCGGCATCAGGTAATTGAGCAGCACGGCGATCAGCGTCACCGCTGCCGATACCAGAATCGACCGCACGGGCACCCCACGGCTGTCGACCTTGGCCAGCGCTGCAGGTGCATCGCCCTGCTCAGCCATGCCCAGCAGCATGCGGGCATTGCAGTAGGTGCCGCTGTTGTACACCGACAGCGCTGCCGTCAGCACCACGAAGTTCAGCAGGTTGGCGGCCACGTCGCTGCCCAGCAGTGAGAACACCTGCACGAATGGGCTGCTGCCGTAGCTACCACCCGAGGCATCGATGCTCGCCACCAGGGTGTCCCACGGGGTCAGCGACAGCAACACCACCAGCGCGCCCACGTAGAAGATGAGGATACGGTAGATAACCTGGTTGATCGCCTTGGGGATGACCGTTTTCGGCTTGTCTGCTTCGGCAGCGGTGAAGCCGAGCATCTCCAGGCCGCCGAACGAGAACATGATGAAAGCGAGGGCCATCACCAAGCCGCTCACGCCATTGGGGAAGAAGCCGCCATGGGACCACAGGTTGGTCAGGCTCGCGTCCGGGCCGCCATTGCCGCTGGTGAGCAGATAGGCGCCCAGCGCAATCATGCTGACGATGGCGACCACCTTGATGATGGCGAACCAGAATTCAGCCTCGCCAAACAGCTTCACGTTCATCAGGTTGATGGCGTTGATCAGTACGAAGAACGCAGCCGCCGTGACCCAGACCGGGATCTCCGGCCACCAGTAATGCACATACTTGCCCACCGCCGACAGTTCGGACATGCCTACCAGGATGTAGAGCACCCAGCAGTTCCAACCGGACAGAAAGCCCGCAAAGCCGCCCCAGTAGGTGTGGGCGAAGTGGCTGAACGAACCGGCCACGGGCTCTTCGACGATCATCTCGCCAAGCTGGCGCATGATCAGGAAGGCAATGAAACCGCAGATGGCATAGCCCAGAATCATCGACGGGCCTGCCGACTTCATCACCCCGGCCGAACCCAGGAACAGCCCCGTACCGATGGCGCCACCCAGTGCGATCAACTGGATGTGGCGATTTTTCAGGCCCCGCTTGAGCTCGCCTGAATGCATGTTGGGTTCAGTCATGAACGAAGTCACCTGCATTGTTTTTATCTGTGACGGAATCGGACCCACCGCGCTCGTGGCGCAGCGGAATGGGCAAGGTGATTACCTTGGGTTTCCTGAGCGAGGTGCCGCCGTGGACGGATCAGCCTGGTGTGGTCAGGAGTGCGCGGTACGCAAAGGGGTCACAGGTAAAACGCGGCGCACTGTATAACCCTGCAAACGCGCAGGCGTCAACGCATCGCGTCTTTTCATCGGCGAAAAGCGCAGCGTTCCTGTGGGATTTGCCGTTTAAGGCGGGGTGATCGGCGTACATGGCGCCTCCATTTGTTGTTTTAGCAGCCGGGCTCTGTGGCGGGCTGTTGCACGTAGCAATGGGGGGTATGACACCGTGG
>NZ_JACVVG010000049.1:0-29393 GCF_016647875.1 Pseudomonas sp. S36
CCTGTTACCGCCGTGAAAGGGCGGTGTCCTAGGCCACTAGACGAAGGGGACACGCTGCTGGCATTGCTGCCTGCTTTCACTGCCTGCCGCGTTTCGCTGTGTGCTTTACGCTGCAAGTGGCGCGCATTCTATGGATGGTTCGGTGAGGCGTCAACCCCTTTGTAGAAATTTATTTAAATCAATGACTTCCGGGTTTCCACAATGCCCTTGAAGCAGGCCCTTATGCGTGTACGTTGATTTTTTGGCGTCAGGTCGGCGTTAATGTGCCAGCATGCAGTTCTGGGGCAGGCTGCCGATAAAAGGGAACCCGGTCAGGGGGCCTCGCGAGCAGGCTCGCCCTACCCTATGGCAAACCTTTTCATGAGGCATACACGGTGACACCACTTCTGATCACACTGCTCATCGTGGCGGGCATCGCGCTGCTGATCCTGATCGGCTACCTGAACAATGTCGTGGAGAACGGCAAGCTCGAGCGGGCACGGATGAAGATCGAGCTGGCCGACCGCCTGCGCCGTTGCGGCGAGATCACCGAAACCTTCCCCGGCCAGTTCATGACGCCAGGGCTGAAATTGCTGCTGACCCGCCTGGAGCTCAACCTCAACCAGCGCCAACTGGGTGTGGACAAGCACAACGCCCAGCTCAAGGCCCGTATCGCCGAACTGGATGCCTTGATCGCACAAGGCGACAAGATCCCGGTCAACAACCCGCCCAACCCGATCCTGACCGAGGTCAAGGCCAAGGATGTGCGCTTTCTGCTCGAGGCACTGCACAACCAGATCACCCGCGCGGCGCAGGAAGGCTTCTTGCCTGCCCCAGAAGCCAAGCATTGGCTGAAGGAAATCCGCCACATCCTGGTGCTGCTGCATATCGAGTTCTTCAATAACCTGGGGCAACAGGCCCTGCAGAACGAACAGCCCGGCCAGGCGCGCCTGGCCTTCGAGCGTGGTGTGCAGTACCTGCGCAAGCAGCCAGAACCCAAACTATACGAAGAGCAGCTGACGTACCTGGAGAAACTGCTGGCCCGGGTGAACGCCCAGGTGCTGGACCAGTTGGCGCCTGCCGAGAACGAAGAGAACGAGCTGACTGAAGGCCTGAAGACCGACGACGAGGAAACCTGGAAGAAGAAGGCCATGTACGACTGACCCCCATGCCTGCACGGGCGCTGCGCTAGCGCCCAGTACAGGCGATTGGCCGGTCAGCAGTCTGTCAGTTCGAGGAAGATGGCGGCCAGGCGCTCAAGCCCTGCCTGGTCCGCTTCACTGAAACGCCCAATGGACGGGCTGTCCAGGTCCAGCACACCGATCAGGCGGCCGTCCTTGATCAGCGGGATGACCAGTTCGCTGCTGGAAGCGCTGTCACAGGCAATATGCCCCGGGAAGGCATGC
The DNA here is from genome assembly GCF_016647875.1 of Pseudomonas sp. S36. Lineage (NCBI taxonomy): Bacteria > Pseudomonadati > Pseudomonadota > Gammaproteobacteria > Pseudomonadales > Pseudomonadaceae > Pseudomonas > Pseudomonas sp. S36. The sequence continues at coordinate 1,386 of NZ_JACVVG010000049.1, forward strand.
ACATCCTCCACCCGCTGGGTTTTACCGGTGGCCGCGGCCGCGCCGCACACCCCCTTGCTGAATGGAATGCGTACGCAGGCTACCTGCCCCTGAAACGGGCCAAGCACCAGTTCCTGGTTGCGGTTCAGATAGAAGCCGGCCCAGTTCAGGTCTTCGACCTGGTGGTAGAGAAACGCCGAAAACTGTGCGGCGTTGGCGATGAAGTCACGCTCGTCGGCAAACAGCGCCTGCACTTGCGCCGCCATCAGGGCATAGCCGTCCAGGCCCGTGCCAGTGGCTTTGAGGTCGATCATTTACTTTGCTCCAGCAATTGCAGCCCAACCCAGTAGCGGGCGAACTGATAGGCACAACGGCCATTACGGTTACCGCGGCCGGTCGCCCAGCGCACGGCGAGTATGTCGAGTTGTTCGTCACGCTGCCAGGCCAGGCCCGCAGGCCGCGCCAGCTGCTCGATCCAGTGCTCGACCACATTCAGGAAGTGGTCCTGGGTGAACGGGTAGAACGAGAGCCACAGGCCGAAGCGGTCAGACAGGGCAATCTTGTCCTCCACCGCTTCGCTGGGGTGCAGCTCCCCGTCCACGCGCTTCCAGTTCTCGTTGTCGCTCTCTTTTTCCGGCACCAGGTGGCGGCGGTTGGAGGTGGCGTAGAGCAGCACGTTGTCGGGTGCCTGCTCCAGCGAGCCATCGAGCACGCTTTTAAGCACCCGGTAATCACCCTCCCCGGCCTCGAACGACAGGTCGTCACAAAACAGCACAAAGCGTTGTGGCAGCGCGTGCAGCAGTTCCACCACCCGAGGCAGATCGGCCAGGTGGTCGCGTTCGATTTCGATCAGGCGCAGGCCGGCCCCGGCGTGTTCGGCCAGCAGGGCACGCACCAGCGAAGACTTGCCAGTGCCGCGCGAGCCCCACAGCAGCGCATGGTTGGCGGGCAGGCCCTGGATGAACTGGTGGGTATTGCGGCCCAGTTGCTCGCGCTGCTGGTCGACGCCGATCAGGTCGCTGAGGCGGATGTCCAGGCTGACCTCGAGAGGCAGCAGGTAACCGCTGCGCCCGTCGCGCTGCCAGCGTGCGGCCAGGGTGGTAGACCAGTCGATAGCCGGGCGCTCGGCCGGCAACAGGGGTTCGAGGCGCGCCAGCACCGATTCGGCGCGGTCCAGGAAAGCGATCAAGCGGGCGTCCATGACGACTCCTGAAAAGGGGGGGACAGACCAATCAAGCCTGAATGGATGACAAGCCCACCAGCAGCCGGGGTTGATCGGCTATGCTTGCGCAGCGCAAGGCACGTAGAACCGGCTCGGGACCCATGGATATCAAGTTCACCAATCGCCTGTCATACAAGCAAGCCCGGTTGACAGTCCTGGTCGGCTTCATCCTGGGAACATTGCTCAGTCTCATCCAGATCGGCATCGATTATGCCAGTGAGGACGCGTCGATCAACCGTGAAGTGCACGCCCTGCTGCAAATCAGCCACAACACCGCCTCGCGCATTGCCTACAACATCGATTCGGAACTGGCCCTGGAGCTGACGCGCGGGCTGCTGCAGTCTCCGGCAATCATCCGTGCACGCCTGATCGACAACAACGAAACGGTGCTGGCCGATGTGGAACGGCCGCGCCAGCAGGACCGTTACCGGCCGCTCAGCGACTTTCTGTTCGGCGAACAGCGCCAGCTGCGCGAGCGCCTGTTTCTGACCCACATGCCAGAGGAATACCTGGGCACGCTATACCTGGACGTAGACACCTACACCTTCGGCCGGCGCTTTCTGGACCGGGCCGGCATCACTTTGCTGAGCGGCTTTGCCCGTAGCCTGGTACTGACGGGCATCCTGCTGGCGCTGTTCTACATGATGCTGACCAAGCCCCTGGTCACGGTGATTGCTGCCCTCAGCGGCAGCGACCCGCGCAAGCCAAGGCAAACCCGCGTGCAGTGCCCACCTGGCCACGAGCATGACGAGATCGGCGTGCTGGTGAAAGTGGCCAACCAGCAATTCGTCAGCATGGCGACCGAGATCGAACAGCGGCGCACTGCCGAAAACCGCCTTACGCAATACCTGAACGAGCTGGAAGACATCGTCTCGGCACGCACCGACGAGCTCAAGGCCACCAACAGCAGCCTCAGCCTGTCCAACCAGGAGCTGGAACAGGCGCGCCGCCGGGCACTGGACATGGCGCAGGCACGCGCTGCGTTTCTGGCCAACATGAGCCACGAAATACGCACCCCGCTCAATGGCATGCTCGGCATGATTGCCCTGGCCCTGGATAACCCTTCACCGGAAGAACAGCGTCAGCAACTGGCCATCGCCCATGACTCCGGCAAGGTGCTGGTGGAGTTGCTCAACGATATCCTCGACCTGTCCAAGTTCGACGCCGGGCAGTTGGAGCTGGAGCGCATCGCTTTCGATATGGCTTCCATGGTCGAGGACACGGCCAGCCTGTTGTCGCAGAACACTGCACAAAGCGTGGAACTGACGTGCCTGATTGCCCGCGACTTCCCGGCCAGCGTGCTGGGCGACCCTACCCGGGTGCGGCAGATCGTCAGCAACCTGTTGTCCAACGCACTCAAGTTCACCCGCTTTGGCCGCGTGGACGTGCACTTGGTGACCATCGTCGGCGGCGTACGCCTGGAAGTACGTGACACCGGCATCGGTATCCCCGAAGAGGCTCAGGCGCGGATCTTCCAGCCCTTCACCCAGGCCGGTGCCGGCATTACCCGTCAGTACGGCGGCACGGGCCTGGGGCTGGCACTGACACGCAACCTGTGCAAAGCCATGCATGGCCACCTGCATATCAAGTCCGAGCCGGGTTTTGGCAGCCGCTTTACCGCCGAACTGCCCTTGGTCGAATATGCCAGCGCCATCCAGCCGGCAGCTCTACACGGCAACGTGGCGGCACTCAGCGCGAGTGGCAGCGGGCTGCACGAACTGCTCGAGGGCCTGTTGCCCGGCTGGGGGCTGAGCTATCAACGGCATGACGATGCCGCCACCCTGCCTGGCAATATCGACCTGCTGATCGTCGACGACGTGCAGGCACTGGCTGCAGTGCGCAAGGCCATGCCAACCCCGATCCTGCTGGTGACCGCCTACGGCAACTTTCTACCCAGCGAGCAGGCCCTTGCCCTCGCCCCCCTGCACCAGTTGGCACGGCCACTGGCGCGGGCCGCGCTCTACCAGACCCTGCGCCGCATCCTGCAGGGGCAGGAGGCCGAGCACCCCCTGGCCAGCCCCACCACCACCCCGGCGCAAGGCCGGGCGCGCATCCTGCTGGTAGAAGACAACCCGGTCAACCAGCTGGTGGCCAAGGGCATGCTGGCCAAGCTGGGCTGCCAGGTGCAGTTGGCCACCCAAGGGGCCGAGGCGCTGACCCTGCTGGAACAGCAAGCCTTCGACCTGGTATTGATGGACTGCAACATGCCGGTAATGGATGGCTACGAGGCTACCCGCCACATTCGCCAGAGCGGGCGCTGGCCCAACCTGCCGATCGTTGCGCTTACCGCCAACGCCATGCCCGAAGAGCGCGAGCGTTGCCGTGCAGCGGGCATGGACGACTACCTGGCCAAGCCGTTCCGCCGCGAAGACTTGCAGGCACTGATCGACCAGTGGGTACCGCTCAACGGCTGAGCAGGCGTTCGATATCGGCTTCGAGCGCCTGAGGCTTGGTGGTGGGTGCATAACGCACCACCTGGCCAGTGGCCGGGTCCACCAGAAACTTGGTGAAGTTCCACTTGATCTTCTGGCTGCCCAGAATGCCAGGGGCGCGCTGCTTGAGTTCGACGAACAGCGGGTGGGTGCCGGGGCCGTTGACCTCGACCTTGCGAAACAGCGGGAAGCTCACGCCAAAGTTGCGCTCGCAAAACTGCGCGATGTCCCTCGCCTCGCCAGGCTCCTGCTTGCCAAACTGGTTGCAGGGAAAGCCCAGTACCACCAGCCCACGGTCGCGATAGGCTTGCCACAGCTGCTCCAGGCCTTTGTATTGCGGGGTAAAGCCGCACTGGCTGGCGGTATTGACCACCAGCAGCGCTTTGCCAGGGAAGTCGCCCAGCTGCTTGTGCTCGCCGCCCAGGGTCACACAGGGAATGTCCAGCTTCAAAGCTGCCATGATCGGGGCTCCGTTCAGTCGCGGGGGCGCAGGTCGATGCACACCGAGTTGATGCAGTAGCGCAGGCCGGTAGGTGCCGGGCCATCGGGGAACACATGGCCCAAATGAGCATCACAGCGGGCACAGGTGACCTCGGTACGGATCATGCCGTGGGACGTGTCGCGGATCTCAATCATGGCGCTGTCTTCTATCGGCGCGTAGAAACTGGGCCAGCCACAGCCGGAATCGAATTTGGTCTGCGCATCGAACAGCGCCAGCCCGCAGCAGATGCAGTGGTAGATGCCATCGCGGCGCTCGCTGTTGTACTTGCCGCTGAAGGGCCGCTCGGTGCCCTTGAGCCGGCACACCTGGTATTGCTCGGGGTCGAGCATCGAGCGCCATTGTTCCAGGGTTTTCTCGATCTTTTGCATGGGGGTACCTCGGCAGGCTTAATTTCACCGTACGCCGTCTTTTCCGGGGCGCGGGTGGCACGTATATTAGTTGGCTTCGTGTGCCAGGCGTTCAGTCTGGCACCCGCTTTGTGCCCTTACAAACCTTTCGGCAGGGCGTAGCGCGTTTTCTCAATCGGGATTCCATCATGCAGTTCAGCAAATCGAACAAGCTCGCCAATGTCTGCTACGACATTCGCGGCCCAGTGCTCAAGCACGCCAAGCGCCTGGAAGAGGAAGGCCACCGCATCCTCAAGCTGAACATCGGCAACCCGGCGCCGTTTGGCTTCGAAGCGCCGGATGAAATCCTTCAGGACGTGATCCGCAACCTGCCCACTGCCCAGGGCTACAGCGACTCCAAGGGCCTGTTCAGTGCCCGCAAGGCGGTGATGCAGTACTGCCAGCAAAAGGGCATCGAAGGCGTCGGCATCGAAGACATCTACCTGGGCAACGGGGTGTCCGAACTCATCGTCATGTCGATGCAGGCCTTGCTCAACAACGGTGACGAGGTGCTGATCCCGGCGCCCGACTACCCGCTGTGGACCGCAGCCGTGAGCCTGGCAGGCGGCAAGCCGGTGCACTACCTGTGCGACGAGCAGGCTGACTGGTTCCCCGACCTTGCCGACATCAAGGCCAAGATTACCCCGAACACCAAGGCACTGGTCATCATCAACCCCAACAACCCCACGGGCGCGGTGTATTCCACCGAGCTGCTGCGCGGCATGCTGGAGCTGGCACGCCAGCACAACCTGGTGGTGTTCTCGGACGAGATCTACGACAAGATCCTCTACGACGAAGCGGTGCACATCAGCACCGCTTCACTGGCCCCCGACCTGCTGTGCCTCACCTTCAACGGGTTGTCCAAGTCGTACCGGGTGGCGGGTTTCCGTTCTGGCTGGTTGATCATCTCGGGCCCCAAACACAATGCCCAGAGCTACATCGAAGGCATCGACATGCTGGCCAACATGCGCCTGTGTGCCAACGTGCCAGCCCAGCATGCCATCCAGACTGCGCTGGGCGGTTACCAGAGCATCAACGACCTGGTGTTGCCGCCGGGGCGCTTGCTGGAGCAGCGTAACCGTACCTACGAGCTGCTCAACGACATCCCCGGGGTGAGCTGCGTGAAGCCGATGGGCGCGCTGTACGCCTTCCCGCGCATCGACCCCAAGGTCTGCCCGATCTTCAACGACGAGAAGTTCGTGCTGGACCTGCTGCTGGCTGAAAAACTGCTGATTGTGCAGGGCACTGCTTTCAACTGGCCGTGGCCAGACCACTTCCGCGTGGTGACGCTGCCACGGGTAGATGACCTGGAAGCGGCGATTGGGCGGATCGGGAATTTCCTCAAAGGGTATTCGCAGTAGGGTCTGACGGTTTTTGGGGGGTGGCGCGTGGAAGGCGCGCCGCGCTCGACCTCGACCTCACAGCAGCGCCTCAGAGAGGCAATGTTTCTTACATCCTGCAACGCTCTATCCCACAGCCACCACCCCCGCCTCTGCCATACTCCGCCATACACAGTTTGAAATAGTCCGCCGATTGAATCGGAACGGCAGGCCCCTTATATACCCCGCAGTAAGCGACAATTCATCCGTCAGGAGAACGTAACAACCATGATGCGCATTCTGTTGTTTGTGGCCACCAACCTTGCGGTGGTGCTGGTTGCAAGCATTACTCTGAGCCTGTTCGGTTTCAACGGGTTCATGGCCGCCAATGGGGTTGACCTGAACCTCAGCAGCTTGCTGGTGTTCTGTGCAGTCTTCGGCTTTGCCGGCTCCCTCGTTTCGCTGTTCATCTCCAAGTGGATGGCGAAGATGTCGACCGGCACGCAAATCATCAGCCAGCCGCGCACCCGTCACGAGCAGTGGCTGCTGCAAACGGTCGAAGAGCTGTCCCGCGAGGCCGGTATCAAGATGCCTGAGGTGGGTATCTTCCCGGCCTACGAGGCCAACGCTTTCGCCACCGGCTGGAACCGTAACGATGCCCTGGTGGCCGTGTCCCAGGGCTTGCTGGAGCGTTTCTCGCCTGATGAAGTGCGTGCCGTACTGGCCCACGAAATCGGCCACGTTGCCAACGGCGACATGGTCACACTGGCACTGGTGCAGGGCGTGGTGAACACCTTCGTGATGTTCTTCGCCCGCATCATCGGCAACTTCGTCGACAAGGTGATCTTCAAGAACGAAGAGGGCCAGGGCATTGCCTACTATGTGGCCACCATCGTTGCAGAGCTGGTGCTGGGCATTCTGGCCAGCATCATCGTGATGTGGTTCTCGCGCCGCCGCGAATACCGTGCCGACGAGGCCGGTGCTAACCTGGCCGGCACTTCTGCAATGATCGGCGCGCTGCAGCGCCTGCGTGTGGAGCAAGGCCTGCCAGTGCACATGCCCGATACCATGAAGGCCTTCGGCATCAATGGCGGCCTCAAACAAGGCCTGGCCGGGTTGCTGATGAGCCACCCACCCCTGGAAGACCGCATCGACGCCCTGCGCCGTCGCGGCTGATCCAGCGGCCAATGCATAAAGGGCGACTACGGTCGCCCTTTTTGTTGCGCCAGTGCCGGCCCATACCTCCACCCTGTGGGAGCGGGTTCACCCGCGAATGGGCCGGCACAGGCACCCCAGCATTACCTGCTGACCTTGTACACCCGCTCAAGCAGACTCGGCACCCCGGCCTGCTGAAACTTGGGGTTCCCCTCAATCACCTCAGCCTGTTCCAACGCTTCCACCTGCCAGCCAGCAAACCCCTGCCGCAACTCGTCATCCCCCACCGAGAACGGTGGGCCGCCCAGCAACGACTGGTCGTAATCCAAGGTCACGACCAAGCCACGACAGCTTTCCGGCAACAGCGCCGAAAGCGCCTGCAGGTAGGCCGTGCGCATGGCAACCGGCAGGGCAATCAGTGCGGCGCGATCATAAAATGCTGCACAGTCCCGAACGTCCTGGGCCTGCAGCGCGAAGAAATCCCCGCACCACAACTCGATCCCTGCACTGCTCCACACTTCAAAGCCATTGTGCTGCCGCACCTGCGGGTGCAGGCCATGTTCGTCAAAAAATGCCTGCACCGCCTGGCGCGACAGCTCCACGCCCATCACCTCATGCCCCTGCCCTGCCAACCAGGCAAGGTCGAGGCTCTTGCCACACAGCGGTACCAGTACACGGCTACCGGGCCTTAACTGCAGGCCCGGCCAGAACGCCTGCAAGTACGGGTTTACCTGCGCTTGGTGAAAGCCGATCTGATTGTTCGCCCAGCGTTGCTGCCAGAAAGCTGGCTCCATGATCACTCCCAGTTTTTAGATGGTTTACCGGTAAAACTTGGTTTGGAATTCGATCTGAAGTTGGTCGAAGATGCTCGCATCTTACCCCTCAGGACCCCGCCATGCTCCCTAGCCTGTTCATTTCCCATGGGTCACCCATGCTTGCCCTGCAACCCGGCGCCAGCGGGCCGGCGCTGGCCGGCCTTGCCAATGCGCTGCCACGGCCGAAGGCCATTGTGGTGGTTTCGGCGCACTGGGAAAGCCGCGGGCTGCTGGTCACTGCCAGTTCACAACCAGAAACCTGGCACGACTTCCATGGGTTTCCACCGGCATTGTATGCCGTGCAATACCCCGCGCCAGGCGCACCTGAGCTCGCAGACACAGCCTGTGCCTTGCTGGAAGCAGCCGGGCTACCAGCACAACGGGACGCACAGCGCCCGTTCGACCATGGCGCCTGGGTACCCCTGTCGCTGATGTACCCCGATGCACGCATTCCGGTGGTTCAGGTGTCGCTGCCCAGCCATGGCGGGCCGGCCTTGCAGGTCAAGGTGGGCCAGGCACTGTCGCGCCTGCGTGAGGAAGGCGTGCTGCTGGTGGGCTCAGGCAGCATCACCCATAACCTGGGCGAGCTGGACTGGCACGCCGGGCCCGAGGTGATCGCGCCCTGGGCATTGGCGTTTCGGGATTGGGTGGTGCAAAAGTTGGAGGCTGATGACCAACCTGCATTGCTGGGCTACCGCCAGCAGGCGCCATTCGCCCAACGCAACCACCCCAGTGACGAACACTTGCTGCCCCTGTTCTTCGCCCTTGGCGCAGGGGGCGAGTTCAAGGTGGTGCACCAAGGCTTCACCCTGGGGGCCCTGGGCATGGACATTTACCGGTTCGGTTGACCCCCACCGCAGGCAAAAAAAATCCCCGAACCAAGTCGGGGATTTATCACAGCACCAGGATCAATCTTCGCGGTAGCGACGCAGCTTCAGCTGCTTGCCAGCGACGCGGGTGTCCTTGAGCTTGGCCAGCAGCTTCTCGAGGCCATCTTCCGGCAGCTCGACCAGGCTGAAGCTGTCACGCACCTGGATGCGGCCGATGGCATCACGCGCCAGGCCACCTTCGTTCAGGATCGCACCCAGCAGGTTCTTGGCGGCGATACCATCACGGGCACCCAGGGCCGTACGGCAACGCACTCGGCCTTCGGCCAGTGGCAGCGGTGCACGGCGCTCGCGCTCGCCGCGTTCACCACGGTCGCTGCGCTCACCGCGCTCGGTACGCTCACCCCGTGGGGCGAAGCTCGGTACCAGCGGTTGCTCGCGCTCTACAGCCGCCAAGTCAAGCGCCTGGCCGTTGGTGGCCTTGCGCAGCAGCGCAGAAGCCAGGGCGCGGGCGCTGCAGCCCAGGTCGGTGGTCAGGCGGTCGAACAGCTCACCGTGGGTGGCTTCTGCCTCGGCAACCAGGGGTGCCAGGCTGGTGGTCAGCTTCTTGATGCGGGCATCCAGCACGGCCTGGGCGTTAGGCAGACGCGCTTCGGCAACCTTCTGCCCGGTCACGCGCTCGATCACCTGCAGCATGCGGCGCTCACGCGGGGTGACCAGCAGCAGGGCACGGCCATCGCGACCGGCACGGCCAGTACGGCCGATACGGTGAACGTAAGACTCTGGATCGTACGGCATGTCAACGTTGAACACGTGGGTGATGCGCGGTACGTCCAGGCCACGGGCCGCAACGTCGGTGGCCACGACGATGTCCAGGCGGCCATCCTTGAGCGAGTCGATGACGCGCTCACGCTGGTTCTGGGCGATGTCGCCGTTCAGCGCGGCAGCCTTGTAGCCCTTGGCTTCCAGCGCAGCGGCCAGGTCCAGGGTGGCTTGCTTGGTGCGCACGAAGGCGATCAGCGCGTCGAACTCTTCCACTTCCAGCAAACGCAGCACAGCCGGGATCTTCTGGTCGGCGTGCACCATCAGGTGGGCCTGGTCGATCGCGGTAACGGTCTGGGTTTTAGTCTGGATCTTGACGTGCTTGGGTTCACGCAGGTGGCGCTCGGCGATCGAACGGATCGACGACGGCAGGGTGGCGGAGAACAGCACGGTCTGACGGGTAGCCGGGATGGCATCGAAGATCACTTCGAGGTCGTCCATGAAGCCCAGCTTGAGCATCTCGTCGGCTTCGTCCAGAACCAGGTACTGAACGGTCGACAGGACTTTCTCGTCACGACGCAGGTGGTCGCACAGGCGGCCCGGGGTAGCCACGACGATTTGCGCGCCGTTGCGGATTGCGCGCAGCTGTGGGCCCATCGGGGCACCACCGTACACGGCAACCACGTTCACGCCCGGCATCTGCTTGGCGTAGGTTTCGAAAGCGGTAGCAACTTGCAGCGCCAACTCACGGGTTGGCGCCAGGATCAGGGCTTGCGGTTCGCGCTTGCTCACATCGATCTTGTTGAGGATCGGCAGGGCGAAGGCAGCGGTCTTGCCGGTGCCCGTCTGCGCCTGGCCGATCATGTCGTGACCGGCGAGGATGATCGGGATCGATTGTTGCTGAATGGCGGACGGCTCTTCATAGCCGGTAGCTACCACAGCAGCAACAATGTTCGCATTGAGATCGAGAGCGGCGAAGCCGCCGGTTTCCTGGGTCATGGGTCTGCCTCTAGGTGCATCCGCAAAGACCCATGCTCCAAAGCTGCACAAGCCATGAAAGACCGACAGGTCACCCAGGCAGCTTTGGCGGCGGGGATTTGCGAAAACGATTGAAAAAGAATACGTGGGAAGGTCCGCCTAGCGGACGTGCAGCCGAAGCTGGACTCGGAGGATTTGCACCGCCTGATTTTGAGGTCCGCTAAAAGACCGGCGCGTACTATACCCGAAATAGCGCATTACGTGAGGAATTTTTTCAGCGTGCAGCGGCATTGCCGGGCCATGGGGCAGCAGAGGGCTGAATCGATTCCCTTAGACGTACTGCGCTGGCCTCTTCGCGGGTAAATCGGATCGCCGCACCGCCGCTCCCACAGGGACAGCCCAACCTTTGGAAGTATCTGTCCTCCACAAAATCTGGATGCTGGCCCGATCCCTGTGGGAGCGGCGGTGCGGCGATCCGATTTACCCGCGAAGAATGCGACGCAGGTTTCAGGTTGCCGGGCGAATCTCGCGGATCAACCCGTCAAGGCTATAACCCAGGCGCGGCGCCAGGGCTTCGGCGCGGGCGCGCAGGCTGTCGAGGTCAAGCGCCTGGTCCAAGTCTGCCGGCACCAGCAATATCACATTGCCCTCCTTCACCGGCAGCTCCCAGTAATGGCGATGGTACAAACCCCGCAGCAGCGCCGCTCCCAGCGGCTTGCCATCGTCGGTGGCCCATTGGTTGATCACCAGCCAGCCACCGGGGTTGAGCTGCTGCTGGCAACGCTCCAGAAACCCCCATGCGAGGTGCCCCACGCCCGGCCCATGGTCGGTGTACAGGTCAACGAACACCAGGTCGGCCTGCTCGGCAGTGGGCAGCAGCTCCAGCGCATCGCCGATGCGCACATAAAGCCGCGGGTCGTCATCCAGGCCCAGGTGCTCAATGGCCAGGCGCGGCACGTCCGGGCGCAGCTCGATGGCCTCGATGTCCTCCAGCGGCAAAAATTTCATGCACGCCTGAGTCAGCGTACCGGCGCCCAGGCCAAGAAACAGCGCGCTCTCGGGCTGCTCATGGCACAACGCACCCACCAGCATGGCACGGGTGTAGTCGTACTCCAGCCAGCTGGGGTCGGCAGTGAACACACAGCTCTGCTCGATGGCATCCCCGAATTCCAGAAAGCGGTAGTCATCCACCTCGTACACGCTGATGACGCCGAAGGCATCCTCCACACGTGCCAGCAGCCGCTCCTGACGCTCCGCCTCCATGTTCCACACCCACCTGCGCAAAAGGGGCATTGTCCGCCAACACCCTCGCTGCAACAAGCGCAGCGCCAACTGTTAACATGGCGTCAAGCCTGCAACCTACATGACCGAGCCTGACATGAACCAACCGTGGAGCCCTGCCAGCTGGCGCGCACTGCCGATCCAGCAGCAACCGACCTACCCCGATGCCGCGCACCTGCTCAAGGTCGAACAGACCCTGGCCAGCTACCCGCCCCTGGTGTTCGCCGGTGAGGCACGTGAATTGCGGCGCCAGTTCGCCGAGGTGACCGAAGGGCGTGCCTTCCTGTTACAGGGTGGGGACTGCGCAGAAAGCTTCGCCGAGTTCTCGGCGGCCAAAATTCGCGACACCTTCAAGGTGCTGTTGCAGATGGCCATTGTCATGACCTTCGCGGCCGGCTGCCCGGTGGTGAAGGTAGGCCGCATGGCAGGCCAGTTCGCCAAGCCGCGCTCGGCCGGCGACGAGACCATTGGCAACGTCACCCTGCCCGCCTACCGTGGCGATATCGTCAACGGTATCGGTTTTGATGCAAAAAGCCGCATCCCCGACCCTGAGCGTTTGCTGCAGGCCTACCACCAGGCCACCGCCAGCCTGAACCTGCTGCGCGCCTTCGCCCAGGGCGGTTTTGCCGACCTGCACCAGGTGCACAAGTGGAACCTGGACTTCATTGCCAACTCGGCATTGGCCGACAAGTACCATCAGTTGGCCAACCGCATCGACGAAACCCTGGCCTTCATGCGCGCCTGCGGCCTGGACACTGCCCCCCAACTGCGCGAAACCAGCTTCTTCACCGCGCACGAAGCGCTGCTGCTCAACTATGAAGAAGCGTTCGTGCGCCAGGACAGCCTGACCGGCGACTATTACGACTGCTCGGCACACATGCTGTGGATCGGCGACCGTACCCGGCAACTGGACGGTGCCCACGTGGAATTCCTGCGTGGTGTGCACAACCCGATCGGGGTGAAGGTGGGGCCGAGCATGGACCCCGAAGCCCTGCTGCGCCTCATCGACATCCTCAACCCGGCCAACGACCCGGGCCGCCTGAACCTGATCGTGCGCATGGGCGCAGGCAAGGTGGGTGACCACCTGCCGGGGCTGATCCGCGCCGTGGAGCGCGAGGGGCGCAAGGTGCTGTGGAGTTCCGACCCGATGCACGGCAACACCATCAAGGCCAGCAGCGGTTACAAGACCCGCGATTTTGCGCAGATCCTCGATGAGGTGAAGCAGTTCTTCCAGGTGCACCAGGCCGAAGGCAGCCATGCAGGCGGCATCCATATCGAGATGACCGGGCAGAACGTCACCGAATGCATCGGCGGTGCGCGGCCGATCACCGAAGATGGCCTGTCGGACCGCTATCACACCCATTGCGACCCACGTATGAACGCCGACCAGTCCCTGGAGCTGGCATTCCTGATCGCCGAAACCTTGAAACAGGTCAGGCGCTGACCTGCCACGCTTCACTTGTGCAACGGGTCGTCCCAGAAGTGCCGCTCGCTTTCCTGGTGGATATCTGCACGGCTCAGCCCTAGGTCGTGCAGTGTAGCGTCGCTGAGGCTGGCCAGTTCCCGGCGCTGGCGGTGCAGTTCAAGCCAGCGCGAGGGGCGCTGCAGGGCTGCACGCAACAGGTGCTTGAATGAAGAGGCCGGTGCCGGGATGGTGCTGTAGTTACCTTTCATCGTGAAGCCCTCCGTGTCGATGGCTTCAGTCTCGCGCTGGGCTTAAGATCAATCCAACGAATGTTTCTTATGCAAAGCATCTCGGAGATTGATGCAATGTCCCAGTACCAGAGCCTTGATGCAGATGTACTGCGTACCTTCGTGGCCATCGCCGACCAAGGCGGCTTCACCCGCGCAGGGGAAGTGGTCAACCGCACACAGTCTGCTGTAAGCATGCAGATGAAACGCCTGGAAGAAGACATCCTGCAGCGCCAGCTGTTCGAGCGCGACGGCCGGCAGGTGCGGCTTACCGCCGAAGGCCAGGTACTGCTGGGCTATGCCCGCCGCATACTCAAGCTGCACGGGGAAGTGTTCAATACTCTGCGGATGCCGCACATGGTCGGGGTGGTGCGCATCGGCACGCCGGATGACTACGCCATGCGCTTTCTGCCGAGCATTCTGTCGAGCTTCGCCAAGGCCTACCCGCTGGTACAGGTGGAGGTGCATTGCGACACGTCCCGGCAACTGATGCAGCGCCAGGACCTGGACCTGACCATCGTCACCCGCGAGCCCGGTAACGAAGTGGGCCAGCTGTTGCGCCAGGAGCGGCTGGTGTGGGCCGCGGCCGAAGGCTTCTGCCCCCAGGAGCAGCGGCCCATGCCCCTGGCATTGTTCAACACCGAATGCTTCTGCCGCGCCTGGACCTGCAACGCCCTGGAGGCCCAGGGCATCGACTACCGGGTCGCCTACACCAGCCCCAGCCTGTCGGCGATCTTCGCAGTGGTGACCGCTGGCCTGGCGGTCACTGCCCAGCTGCAGAGCCTGATCGGCGGCAACATGCGCATCCTTGGCGAAAACGAGGGGTTGCCGCAGCTACCCCTGGCCAACGTGATGCTGGTGCGCAGCCCGAGCGTTGCATCGCCCATTACCGACTGCATGGCCGACTACATCATCGAGGGCTTCAAGTAGCTGCCACCGGCTACAGCTCGAAGGCCAGCATGATGGCGCACACCACCAGGAACACGCAGAACATGCCACGCAGCACTTTTTCGGGTAATGCGTGGGCCAGTTTTACGCCCCAGCTGATGCTGAGCAATCCGCCCACCGCCAACGGGATGCCCACTGCCCAGTCCACACTGTGGTGCACGCCGTAGGTCACCAGTGTGACCAAGGTACTGGGCGCCGCCAGCGCCAGTGATAGCCCCTGTGCCACCACCTGGGTAGTGCCGAACACGCTGGTGAGCACTGGCGTAGCCACTACCGCGCCGCCGACGCCGAACAGCCCACCCATGGTCCCTGCAAAACTGCCCAGTACACCCAGCCAGGGCCAAGGGTGGCGCATTTCGGCGCTGGCTGGCGCCACCTTCATGAACAGGCGTGCGATATTCCAGAGCGCCAGCGCGATGAGAAAGCCGACGAAGCCCAGCCGCATCGAGTGGGCATCCAGCCCAACCGCCCAGATTGACCCTAACCAGGCGAATACGAAGCTGCACAATGACAGCGGCAAGGCATGGCGCAGCTCGATACGGTTGCGCTGGTGGTAACGCCATAGCGCCAGCAGCACGTTCGGCACCACCATCACCAACGCTGTGCCCTGGGCCAGCTGCTGGTCCAGGCCAAACAGCACGCCAAGCGCCGGAATGGCGATCAACCCGCCGCCAATCCCGAACAGCCCACCCACTGTGCCCAGGCCTGCGCCCAGCACCGCATACAACACCCACTCGATCATCCCGGCTCCGCTTCAACACGCTATCAAGCCGGCCATGCTAGCGACTGCAAGGCCACAGGGGAACGTAAATACGCAGTGTCGTGAATTTGAAACGAACTCTGCTGGCGTATTGCTGCTCGAATTCTTCAAGAGCCGCTTGACCCTCGTCCCAGCCGGGCCGCGGGCGCTGCGCAGTGAATGACGCTGGTAGTGAGCGCACCAACCATCAGCGTGCGAGATTCTTATTCGACGAATTCAAGGACCTGCATGAACGCCGACACCAAAGCCACTGGCGCCGAGCTGCTCCTGGACAACCAGGTCTGCTTCGCCCTGCACTCCACCTCGTTGCTGATGACGAAGGTCTACAAGCCGCTGCTCCAAGCCCTCAACCTCACCTACCCCCAATACCTGGCCATGCTGGTGCTGTGGGAACATGATGGGCTGACGGTGGGAGAGATCAGTCAGCACCTGCTGACCGACCCAGGCTCACTCACCCCTTTACTCAAACGCCTGGAAAGCGAAGGCCTGCTCAAGCGCACCCGCAGCCGGGAGGATGAGCGGGTCGTGATGGTGCAACTGACCGACAAAGGGCGTGCGTTGCAGGATCAGGCCAAGGAGGTGCCGCAACGCATCCTTGAAGCCAGCGGGCGCACACCTGAAGGTTTGCAGCAATTGCAGCAAGACTTGCTTGAGCTGCGCGATCGGCTGCACAAGAGTCTGTAGCGGGCACAGCTTTCAGCATGCACAAAAAAACCCGGCAAACGCCGGGTTTTTGCGTTACGCAAGAAGGTTTACTTCTTGGAACGGCCTTTGTACACGCCACCTTCACGAGTGTCGATGTCGATCCACTCGTCGATGTTGATGAAGTCGGCAACCTGCAGTTCGGTACCGTTCTTCAGCTTGGCAGGCTTCATGACCTTGCCCGAGGTGTCGCCACGTGCAGCGTTCTCGGTGTAGACCACTTGGCGGCTGATGGTGGTCGGCAGTTCAACCGATACCAGGCGGCCTTCGAAGAACACGGCTTCGCAGACGTCTTCCATGCCTTCTTCGATGAACGGCAGAACGGCTTCGATGTCCTCGGCGTTCAGCTCGTACATGGTGTAGTCGGTGGTGTCCATGAAGGTGTACGAGTCACCGCTGATGAACGACAGGGTCGCTTCTTTGCGATCCAGGATCACGTCGTCCAGCTTGTCGTCCGCACCGTACACGGTTTCGGTCTTGTAGCCGGTCAGCAGGTTCTTCAGCTTGGTCTTCATGATCGCGCTGTTGCGACCCGACTTGGTGAATTCGGCTTTTTGTACCAGCCACGGGTCGTTGTCGATCCGCAGTACGGTGCCGGGCTTCAGTTCTTTACCAGTTTTCATTACGCAGTATCCGAATCTGGATGGATTTATAAAAATCGAGGCCGCATATCATAGCCAATTTCGGTAAAACTGTACCAGCGTCATGGCAAGGTCCGGCTGGGCGGCCTGTTTTGCACACCATTGGCGGGCGTGGGCATGCAGTTCCGGCCAGTGCACCATGAACCCGCGCCAGGCGGCGTCCATGTCCTGATGCATGTTCCAGGCCCGCCATAGAGTCAGCAGCGCGTGCGCGGCAGGCTCCGACAGGCCTTTGCGGTAAATCGCCAGGAACGCCTCGAGTTTTTCCCAGTGGGCGTTCTCTTCCTGCACGTAGATGTGCCACAGCATGGGCCGCCCGGCCCACTGTGCGCGCACGAACGAATCTTCGCCGCGCACGGCGTTGAAATCGCAGCACCACAGCAAGCGGTCGTAATCGTCCTGGCTGACGAAAGGCAACACCTGCACGGTCAACGTGCCACGCTGGTGAATGGCGCCTGCCACCAGTTCAGGCTCATTCAGCCAGGCGCAAAGGTCAGGCACGATGCGGCCCTGGGGCACCAGCATGTGGCTGGGGTTGGCCGCGTTGGCCAGGGCGTTCAGCCAGCCGCCCAGTTGCGGGTTTTCGTAGGCGAACAGCGAAATCAGTGTGGCGCCGGCCTGGGGCTGTACCCCAAGCCTGGCAAGGTGCCCGGCGCGCTGGGCAGGGTCGGCCTCGAACGCCTCGCGGCGGGCCAGCAAACCGGCCTCACGCAGCAGCCCGCCCGTACGCTCGGTGAACCCGGGGAAGAAGAACACGGTGCGCAACCCATTGGGTTTGGGTGACGGCAGGCCATGGCAGCCCTCGACCCAGTCTTCGGCGCTGAGGTATTCCAGGTTCAGCCACAAGGCTGGGGCCGGGCGGCTGCACAAGGCTTCGATATAGGCATCGGGCAGGCGGCAACCGAACGCGGCAATCACCACATCCGCCGTACCGGCGGGCACCCACTCGGCCGGCCAGTGAAGCACCTGTACACCCTGTTGCATTTGCCGGGCTGCGCCCAGGTCGGCGCCGGGGCACAACGGAACGAATGCCCGCAGGTCGTCCACCCATAGGCGCACGGCCACCCCATGCTCGGCAACCAACTGGCGAGCCAGGCGCCAGGTAACGCCGATATCGCCATAGTTGTCGACGACCGTGCAGAAGATATCCCAGGTGGCTTTCACGTGCCCCGCCCTCGCCCATGCCCAAAAGCGCGAATTCTGCGCATAAACTAAGGCCAACGAAAGCACCGTCGCGGATTATTACCCTGCCCATGCGACAATGCGCCCATTCTGATGCACAGGAGACTGCCATGCCCCGCCCCCGCGAATTGAGGATTACCCTCAGGCCTTTGCCTTTGATACTCAGCGTAGCGGTGGGCCTGTGGCTTGGCGCTGGCGCCATTGCACTAAGCATCTGGGCTGCGTCATTCATATGGCCAGAGCCGCCACGGCCATTGGACGAGGCCGCCACTACCAGCGCCCCGCATACAGCGCCCCCGCCAGCGGCTGCCGAAGACTCCCAAGCGCGCATGTTCGAGCAGTATAAAAAGGGGTTGCAGAAACAGGCGGCAGAAGCCGCACAAGGCGACCCGCGCAACCTCGACAGCCCCAAGTGCCAGTTCTGGCTGCAACAGAACCGCACGGCGCCCACCGACAAAAGCCAGGCCAACGTGCTGGAGTTCTGCTACTGATCATGAACAAGCCGCTTTTACTGGCACAGATCGTCGCCACCCTCGAGCGTGACCTGGACGTGCTGACCCGCGCCGCGCAAACCGCCTACGAAACGGCAACAGCCGAAGAAAACGTTGCCGAGAACAAGTACGACACACTGGGCCTGGAAGCTTCGTACCTGGCTACCGGCCAGGCGCGCCGCAGCGCCGAGATCCGCCAGGCGCTGCTCGGCTACCAACAACTGCTGCTGCGCGACTACGACCCGCAACGTGGCGTTCAGGTGAGCAACCTGATCACCCTGGAGGATGAAAAGGGAGCCCGGCAGCAGCTGTTTCTGGGCCCCGCAGCCGCTGGCTTGAAGATCGCCGAAGGCACCCAGGCTACCACCGTGATCACCCCTCGCTCGCCGCTGGGCCAGCAACTGATCGGCAAACGCGTTGACGATGAAGTGACGCTTGCCGCACACACCCTGGTGATCGTCGCCGCCACCTGAGCTACGACGCCTGCCCATAGCCACCCTTGTTTACACTGCCCGCCAAGAGACCCGCATGACCAACCCCACCCTCAGCCGCGCCCTGATCCTGCTGATGGCCACCGCCACCGGCCTGGCCGTGGCCAGTAACTACTACGCCCAGCCGTTGCTGCACAGCATTGCCGAACAGTTCGGCCTGAGCACCGCGGCTGCCGGCAGCATCGTCATCGCCGCGCAACTGAGCTACGGCGCCGGCCTGCTGTTGTTGGCGCCCTTGGGCGACCTGTTCGAACAGCGCCGCCTGATTACCGTGATGACCGCCATCGCCACCCTTGGGCTGATCATCAGTGCGTGCGCCCCGAGCCTGCCCTGGCTGATTCTAGGTACCACGCTTACTGGGCTGTTCTCGGTGGTGGCGCAAATTCTGGTACCCATGGCCGCGTCCCTCAGCGCGCCCAACCTCAGGGGGCGTGCGGTCGGGACGCTGATGAGCGGCCTGTTGCTGGGCATCCTGCTGGCACGCACCGCAGCCGGCTTCATGGCCGAACTGGGTGGCTGGCGCAGCATCTATGTGCTGGCCGCCGTACTAATGGCGATTACTGCACTGGCCCTGCACCGCAACCTGCCACAGCACCACAGCCATGCCGGGCTGAAGTACCCGGCGCTTATCGGCTCGGTATTCCGGCTGTTTGCCCAGGAGCCGGTACTGCGCCTGCGTTCGCTGCTGGGGTTGCTGGCATTCAGCCTGTTTGCGCTGTTCTGGACGCCGCTGGCCTTCCTGCTGGCCAGCGAGCCTTACCATTACTCCGACGCGGTGATCGGCCTGTTCGGGCTGGCGGGGGCCGCGGGCGCGTTGTCGGCCAACTGGGCGGGCCGCCTGGCAGACCATGGCAAAGGGGCGCTGGGCACCACCGTAGGCCTGGTGGTGCTGTTGCTGTCCTGGGTACCACTGGGGTTCGCCCAGCAGTCGCTGGTGGCGTTGCTGCTGGGGGTGCTGATGCTGGACCTGGCGGTGCAACTGGTGCACGTCAGCAACCAGAATGCCGTTATCGCCCTGCGGCCCGAGGCCCGTACGCGGCTTAACGCAGGGTATATCACCTGCTACTTCATTGGCGGCGCCTTGGGCTCGCTGTTGGGTACGCAGCTGTTCCAGCACCATGGCTGGCCGGGCATCGTGGTGGCAGGGTTGGCAATTGGCACCTTGGCGCTGCTGGTGTGGGGCCTGGCCCGCCGCGCAACGCCAGCCATTGCCTGACCCCAACGGCGCGCACTGATCGCTTCGGGCCGAAGGCGGCTGCTAAGATGCCGCCTTTTTCTTGGCCTTCAGGAACCTCGACATGCCTGCGTGCAACCCTCGCCTGCCCTTCAGCCTGCTCAGCCTGGGCCTGGCCTTGCAGTGCCCCAACGCCCTTGGCCAGGGCAGCCTGGAGCTGGCGCCGGTGCAAGTGTCCGATACGTATGCCGCAGGCAGCTACCAAGCGACCCAGGCCGCGGTCGGCGGCTTCCAGCCGGGCCCGACACTGGATACCCCCGCTTCGATCAGCGTATTCAGCCAACAAATGCTGGAAGACCGCCAGGTGCGCCTGCTCAGCGAAGTACTGCAGGGCGACGCCGCGGTGGGCGAAAGCTATGCGCCGGTCGGCTACTACGAGAACTTCAATGTGCGAGGCTTTGAGCTCAATGCTGCCAGCAGCTACCGCGTCAACGGCCAGACCGTGGTCGGCGAGCAGAATGTGGCGCTGGAGAACAAGCAGCAGGTAGAGCTATTGAAGGGGTTGTCTGGCTTGCAGAGCGGTGTCTCCGCACCCGGGGGCCTGATCAATTATGTGACCAAGCGGCCTGAAGCGGTGCGCAGTGTCACGCTGGCCGGCACCGACCAGGGTGGGCGCTACCTGGCCACCGACCTTGGCGGCTGGTTCGGCAGCGAGCGGCAGTTCGGCCTGCGTGCCAACCTGGCGCACGAGACCATCGGCTCGTATGTGGAGCACGCCGATGGCAAGCGGGACTTTGCCTCGCTGGCGTTCGACTGGCAGCTCAGCCCCGCTGCCACCTTGCAGCTCGATGCGGAATACCAGCACCGCGAACAACGCTCGGTGCCGGGCTATCAGCTACTGGGTGGCCGCGAAGTGCCCCATGGCATAGACCCCCATGACCGCCTGGCCTACCAGGGCTGGGCCAAACCGGTACAGAACGACTCGCTGAACCTGGGCGGGCGCTTTGAGTACCGCTTCAGCGACGCATGGGCCGCTACGCTCAGCGGGTCCCGCAGCAAAGCGATCATCGACGACTACAGTGCCTTTGCCTGGGGTTCGAGCGAAGGTGCGTTCTTCTCCGGCACCGGCGACTACGACATCTACGACTTCCGCAGCCCCGATGACACGCGCCGTATCGATGAAGTGCAGGCCACCCTGGATGGGCACTTCGATGCGCTGGGCGTGGGCCATGAGCTGACCCTCGGCACCAGCGCCCAGCGCCGTACCCAGGACCAGCGGCCCTACTACAACGAGTGGCTGGGTACCGGCAATATCGCCACCGGTGCCCCGGCCCTGGCGCCATCGAGCAACCCGGTGGGCGCCAGCGAGCGGCGCCTGGACAGCCGCCAGTACGGGCTGTTCGTCACCGACCGCATCCATTTCAGTGAGGCGTGGCAAACCGTGCTGGGCGCCCGCGAAGTACGCCTGGACGAACGAACCTGGGACCAGGACGGTGTTGCCGGGCGCCACACCCAGCAGTACCAGTTGCTGCCCAATGCGGCGCTTATCTACAAACCGCAGCCGGACACCACCCTGTACGCCAGCTATGCCAAAGGGCTTTCTGCTGGCGGTACAGCGCCGTGGTTTGCCAGCAATGCTGCCGAGATACTTGCCCCAACCCTGTCGCGCCAGCTGGAGGTGGGCGTGAAACACGACTGGCAAGGCCTGAGCCTGAGCGCTGCCTTGTTCCAGATACGCCAGGCCTACCAGTACGCAAGGCCTGATGGCAGCGGCAGCTTCACCTATGTGCAGCAAGGCCAGCAGAAGAATACCGGGCTGGAACTGGGGGCCGCTGGCTGGCTTACGTCCAACCTGCAGGTGCAGGCCAGCACAGCCGCCATTCGCGCGCGGGTGCAGGGTAGCGGCACTGAGGCCTATGAAGGCCACCAGGCGATCAACGTACCCAGGTTCCGGGCGGCCCTGTATGGGGAGTACAACCTGCCGGTGCCGGGGCTGGCGCTGCTGGGTGGCGGGCGCTACAGCGCCAGTAAAGCCGCGAGCAAAAACGGCGACGTGAAGGTGGGCGGTTATGCCGTATTCGACCTCGGCGGCCGCTACCGCACACAGGTGGGTGGGTACGACACGGTGCTGCGGCTGACGGTGGACAACCTGTTCGACAAGCGTTACTGGCGCGATGTGGGGGATTACCTGGGGGACAATTACCTGTTCCAGGGTGCGCCGCGCACCGCCCGGCTGGCGGCCACGGTTAGCTTTTGATACCAGGGCACTGGATGAGTGAGGATGGCACCGGCTGCGCCGGTGTTCGCCGGTAAACCGGCTCCTACAGGGATGGGAGTGGGCTTCACCGGGGCCACACCCCTCCAACCCTCACAAAACAGCCAACAACAAAAAGCCCCCGGGCTTTTCAGCGCGGGGGCTCTTCGTAGAATGTGGCGGTGAAGAAGGGATTTGAACCCTTGATACGATTTCTCGTATACACACTTTCCAGGCGTGCTCCTTCGACCACTCGGACACTTCACCGTTTTCCCTTCAAGCCTTTCAGCCTGTCGAGGCGCGCTAATTTAGTGGAAGGTCTTTTCTTTGGCAAGCATTTTTTTCAAATTTTTCATGTATTTGCATCAGAAGCCCGGTAAGGGCTGACTGGCCAGTCAGCCTTGCTGCTTTACCTGGCCCTCGGCGCTGGGTAACGTCATCGCCACGCCAACAACAGGACTGCGCCATGAGCGAGCTGATTACCTACCACGCCGAAGACGGCATCGTCACCCTGACCCTGAACAACGGCAAGGTCAACGCCATCTCACCGCAGGTGATCGCCGCCTTCAACGAGGCCCTGGACCGTGCCACCGAGGCACGCGCCGTGGTGATCATCACCGGCCAGCCCGGCATTCTCTCTGGTGGGTACGACCTCAAGGTGATGACCAGCGGCCCCAAAGAAGCCATCAGCCTGGTCACCGCCGGTTCCACCCTCTCCCACCGCCTGTTGTCGCACCCCTTCCCCGTCGTGGTGGCGTGCCCGGGCAATGCCGTGGCCAAAGGCGCCTTCCTGCTGCTGTCGGCCGACTACCGCATCGGCGTCGAAGGCCCCTACAAGGTCTGCCTGAACGAAGTGCAGATCGGCATGACCATGCACCATGCGGGCATCGAACTGGCCCGGGACCGCCTGCGCCGCTCAGCCTTCCACCGTTCGGTGATCAACGCCGAAGTGTTCGACCCACAGGGCGCGGTGGATGCCGGCTTCCTCGACAAGGTGGTGCCCGCCGAACAACTGCACGACGCAGCCCTGGCCGCTGCACGCGAACTCAAGAAGCTGAACATGCTGGCCCACAAGAACACCAAGCTCAAGGTACGCAAAGGGCTGCTGGATGCGCTGGAGAAGGCTATCGAGCTGGACCAGCATCACATGGGCTGACCGCCTCTGTTTGCCCCAGCCAGTGCACAGCCGTACACTGACGGGCGACTGTCTGGTGTGAGTCGTACCATGCTCTACTGTGTTCGCATGTTCCTATTGGGCCTGCATTTTCTGGCCGTGGGTGCCGTCGGCCTGATCATTGGCCTGTGCCGCCCGTTCAACCCCGCCAACAGCCGGGTGTTCGCACGCCTTTACAGCGTGCCAGCCACCTGGCTGATGCGCGTCAAGGTCAAGGCGGAGGTGGGCCCGCTATGGGACCAGCCGCCTGGCTGCGTCATCGTCGCCAACCACCAATCCAACTTTGACCTTTTTGTGCTGGGCCAAGTGGTACCGCAGCGTACCGTTGCCGTCGGCAAGAAAAGCCTGGGCTGGATCCCGTTGTTCGGCCAGCTGTTCTGGCTGGGTGGCAACGTGCTGGTCGACCGCAAAAACGCCTACCAGGCGCGCAAGGCCCTGCAAAAGACCACCCGCGTACTGCAGAACGGCACGTCCATCTGGATATTCCCTGAAGGCACGCGCAACCCCGGCGACACGTTGCTGGCCTTCAAGAAAGGCGCGTTCCACATGGCGATTGCGGCAGGCGTGCCGATCGTGCCGGTGTGCGTCAGCCGCTACGCCCGGCGCCTTGACCTCAACAGCTGGCACCCGCGCACGGTCAGCGTACGCTCACTGCCCCCCATCGCCACCGCGGGCATGACCCAGCAGGACCTCCCCGCACTCATCGAGCAATGCCGTGCGCAGATGCAGCAATGCATCGACCACATGGAAGCCGAACAGCCCTGAGCCTGGTTGCTCTCTGAGCGGCGAAGGACCAAGCTGTAGCCCGTGTTCAACCGGAATAAGCGGGCAACCATGGGGCGAGTCGTGGCATCGGCGGTGTACACCGCCGGCAGAAAGGTCACCAACATCAGCATCGATGAAGGCAGCGAATGGGCCCGCAAGCCGGGCCATTTCGTGTGGATTGGCCTGGAGGAACCCAACGCCGAAGAACTGGCCAACCTGCAACGCCAGTTCAACCTGCATGAACTGGCCATCGAGGATGCCCTGGAAAAGCACAGCCGGCCCAAGCTGGAAACCTTTGGCGATGCCCTGTTCATCGTCACCTACTCGCCGGTACGCCACCAGGGACGGCTGGAATTCATCGAAACCCATATTTTTGCCGGCAACGGCTACATCATCACCTGCCGCAACGGCCATTCGAAATCCTATGCCCTGGTGCGCCAGCGCTGCGAGGCCAGGCCGCTGCTGCTGGAACACGGCGAGGACTTCGTGCTGTACGCGCTGCTGGATTTCGTGACCGAGAACTACCAGCCGGTGAGCGAAGCCATCCACGCCGAGATCGAAACCCTGGAGCAAAGCGTGCTGGGCGGCTCGCTGCAGGAAAACGACATACGCCGCCTGCACAGCCTGCGCCGGGATATCCTGCGCCTGCGCCGCTATGTGGCACCGATGGTGGAGATCAGCGAGGAACTTCAGCGGCTGAGTTTCCCCTTCATCGACAAGAACATGCGCCCGTACTTTCGGGACGTGCAAATTCACGTGACGCGGCAGATGGAAGACTTGTCGAGTATCCGCGACATCGCCAGCCAGACCATCGAGATCGGCATGCTGCTGGAGTCGTCACGCCAAAGCATCGTGCAACGCAAATTCGCCGCCTGGGCGGCCATCCTGGCCTTCCCTACCGCCATCGCCGGCATCTACGGGATGAACTTCCAGAACATGCCCGAGCTGAACTGGCACTACGGCTACTTCACCGTGCTGGGGGTGATCGGCCTGGGTTGCGTGGGGTTGTACGCCAGCTTCAAGCGCTCCGGCTGGCTTTGAGGTGGCCAGGGCCGCAGCGCGGCCCTGCGCCTTACGCGGCGTCGTGTTTACCGACAGGTTGCTGGATAAACCGCAACATCCACTCACCCACCAGGTCGCCCTGGTGCTCGGTGGCCAGGCTGGCGATTGCGCGCTGATACACCTCATCGCCCAGGTGTTCCTGGCGCGCATTGAGTAACGCCCGCGAATAATCGTTGACGAACTCTGGGTGGCCCTGGAAGCACAGCACCTGGTCGCCGATGTGGTAAGCCGCATTGGGGCAGAAGTCGCTGGATGCGATCACCGTCGCGCCTTCCGGCAGTTCGGTCACCTGGTCCTGGTGGCTGATGAGCAGGGTGAGTTCTGGCACCTGCGGGATCATCCATGGCTGCTGGGTCGCCAGCAAGTACCGGTGGGTACCCACACCCCAGCCTTGCTCCGCCCGCTCGGCCTTGCCCCCCAGGGTCAAGGCCAGCAGTTGATGGCCAAAACACACACCTAGCAACTTTTCACCGCGCGCGTACAGCTTCAGCAGGTAAGCCTTGAGGGTTTGGATCCAGGGATCGGAACCGAACGAATCCGCTTTGCTGCCCGTCACAAGGTAGGCGTCGAAGACTTCGTCGTCGGCGGGGTAATCGCCGTTCATCACGTTGTACACGCTAAATTGTGCCGCAATGGGCTGACGCGAAAAGAGCTGCTCGAACATCCTGCCGTAGCCCTGGTACTGGGCGGTCAGCTCCGGTCGCAGAACATCGGTTTCAAGGATGCAGATGCGTAACGACATAGGGTTAGTCCTGAACGACATGGGTGGGGATCAGGTGTAGAGCGTGACGCGAAAGGCACGTACAAGCAAGTAGGCTGCACTGACGAACGGTCACAACCGCTAGTCACCGGCAGCAGCGCCGCGCAGGCGTCTAGCCAGAGCGTGGCACGGTGCACAGCGACCTTTACATAGCCAGAAATAATCAGTAGGCAGCCGCTTAGAACAAAGGGTTCTCGATTATGGATAACGCAGGCCCTACTGTTGGTTGTATATCACGTAACACGAGGCAAGCAGTCACCCCGCAACACGGTGCCACTGTGATCGACCCGAAGCGCGACAAGGAAGCCAACGGGTATTCAGGAATAACAACAAGAAGGCGGTCAGCCATGTTCAGACATTCAAAAGTTCGCCAGGCCGGGCTCATACTCTTCGCCACCACTTTGCTGCTGATCTTGCCGAACCTCACACGTTTGTTCGGTTGAGCGCAGCGCTGGCGCCAACGGGCGACGCACAGGTAACCTGCCGGCCTCAATGGTCGGAGCTTCCCATGCGTTACTGCCTCATGCTGCTTGCACTGGTTGCGGGCCTGCCCGTTTGGGCTGCACAACTGCACCTCGAATTAGGCACCGGTGAACGCCAATGGAGCAGCGAAGCGCTGCTGGCTCACCCACAGGCGCAGGCCATTGCGGTCGACCACGATGTCTCGTACAAGCGGCCTATGCACTACCGTGCAGTGCCCCTCAGTGCCTTGCTGGAGGGCATTGGCCCTGATGATCATCTGCAGGCCATTGCAAACGATGGCTTCGCGGCAGAAATGCCGGCCGCACCCTTGCTGCAACAGGGCCCCGCCAGGGCGTGGTTGGCAGTGGAAGACCCAGCCCACCCTTGGCCGGCACTGGGCAAGGGCAAGGGCAGTGCCGGGCCGTTTTACCTGGTCTGGACCCACCCACAGGCAAGTGGCATACGGCCAGAGCAATGGCCATTCCAGATCGCGACGCTGCGCAAGCTTGCGCCCGTGCAAACGCGATTCCCAGCGCTGCTCCCCGACCCGCAACTCCCTGCACACAGCCCCGAACAGCGAGGGTTTGCCCTGTTTCAACAAAACTGCCTGGTGTGCCATACCCTCAACGGTGCCGGTGATGGGCAAGTGGGGCCAGACCTGAACACCCCGTACAGCCCTACGGAGTACTTCCAGCCAGCCTACCTGCGCATGCTGATCCGCAACCCGCAAAGCGTGCGGCATTGGCCCCAGGCCAAAATGCCGGGGTTTACCGTTGATGTGCTCAGTGAAAATGACCTGGATGAACTGTTGGCCTACCTGGCCCATATGGCTGGGCGCAGGCCGTGAAACCCAGGGCCGCGCGGCGACCCTGAACGCCATGGATCAAGCGGTAAGCCGCTCCTGTTTGACGCCCCACCCTTCCACTTCACCCCCATAGGGTGTCACCAGCTGTTCGAAGGTTTCCTCGAAATCGCCGATGCCGCCGTGGGTGGCGTACATGACCTTGCTCAGCTCCAGGTGCCACCCCCCATCGCCCAGCTCGGTGACCTGGGCATTGAGCGACTCGCCCCGGAACTGCGTGGCTGCACGCCGCGCCGCAGCCTCGTCCGGGAACACGGCATAGAACTCGATGGGGTGGATTTGAGTGAAATCGAAACCGCCTGCCTTCATCTGACGCAGGACGTTGCTGCTGATGTCGTCGTTTTGGCTGCTCATGAATCGTCCTCCTGAGTAACGCGATGGATAGACTTTCCGTGCACTACGCACCTGCCGGTAATGGCCTGGCAGTTCGAGCTGTTGCAAGACGCGAGTTGAAGAGGTGCCTGCCCGCAGAACGGCAGGCACCTTCCAGCAGCGTAGTGCCCTTGCAGGCACCACGCAAACCTGTGGTTCAGGGCGCTTCGTGGATACTGGTGATGGTGACGCCGCTGTGCTCCTTGAGCCAGCGTGCCGTGGGGGAAATGGCCCGGTCCTGAAAATCGTTGAGGTCCAGCTCATCCATGACCGGGAACAACTGCGTGCGTATGGCACGTGCGGCGTCTTCCTCGCTGGGGCAATGTTCGGCCTGCAGCACGATCGAAGACGGTGCGCCTTTCTGGTCGGCAAAGATGACTTCCCACTCTTTCATCGAACGAGCCCTCTCAATCAAACGACATCTGGTTTGCGATGCCTGAATTACTGACCTTGGGCCTGGGAGAATGTTCAGAAAGTTGCGGGGGGGGGGGGGGGGGCCCCCCCCCCCGGGGGGGGGGGGGGGGGGGGGGGGGGGGGGGGGGGGCGGGGGGGGGGGGG